>CAKQBC010000156.1 GCA_934215995.1 uncultured Bacillus sp.
CAATCATCCTAATGAAGTGAACGAACTCTTCAGCCAGGTAAGACGAAACAATATGGCAAAATCGGCAATTGAAGGAGCAATTTGGGATCTTTATGCGAAAAAACAAGGGAAAACTCTTGCCAAAGCAGTCGGTGGATCGAAGAAAACGATTTCTGTAGGAGTAAGTATCGGTATTCAGGAAACAAAGGAACAGCTTGTGGAAGAAGTCGGGAAGAAACTTGCGGAAGGATTCCGAAAAATTAAAATTAAGATAAAGCCTGGGAAAGACATTGAAATGTTACGGGCGATCAGGAAAGAGTATGGCAATATCCCAATGATGGCAGATGCCAATTCAGCTTATACGCTGGATGACATCGAACTTTTTAAGGAAATGGATGAATTAGGGTTGATAATGTTTGAGCAGCCGCTTGCCCATGATGATATCATTGACCATGCTATTCTGCAAAAGGCAATTAAGACACCAATCTGTCTGGATGAAAGCATACATTCTGCTGAAGATGCCAGAAAAGCAATTGAATTGGGAAGCTGCAAGATTATCAATATTAAAATTGGAAGAGTCGGAGGAATCTCTGAATCCATCAAGATCCATAATCTATGCAAAGAAAACGGGGTTCCAGTCTGGTGCGGAGGTATGCTTGAATCCGGAGTTGGTCGTGCCCATAACCTGGCTATCACAAGTTTAGATAACTTTACGATTCCAGGAGATACGGCCCCTTCTGCCCGCTATTGGAAACAAGACATCATCGAACCGGCTATTGTAATGGATGATAAAGGAGAAATTAAAGTCTCTGAATTTCCAGGATTAGGATATTCGATCAACAAACAGGCATTGAATCAGTATACTGTTTCTTATGAGACATATAGCTTAGAGGGAGAATTACATGCGGGCCGCTTATAACGTTACACATATAAGCGACAGAGTAATGGAGATATTTAATCACCTTCACGCAAACCCCGAAATAAGCTGGGAGGAAACAGAAACAACAAAGTATGTGGCAGAGACGCTTCAAGGTCTGGGGTATAGGGTCACAACTTTTGATGATTGTACCGGTGTAATAGCGGAAATAGGAAAAGGAAAACCAACGGTCGGACTTAGAACGGATATGGATGCCTTATGGCAAAAAGTCGATGGCAAGTGGCAGGCCAACCATTCATGCGGGCATGATGCCCATATGTCGATGGGGTTGGGAGTGGCAATGATGTTAAAAGACTTGCCTTTGCCAGGAACAGTCAGATTAATCTTTCAGCCTGCTGAAGAAAAAGGGGCAGGTGCCCTGAAGATGATAGAAAAGAAAGTGATTGATGACCTGGACTATTTGTTTGGTGTACATCTCCGTCCTGAACTTGAAGTACCGGACGGAAAAGCTGCGCCCGCCATTGTTCATGGAGCTGGTGAGATTATCTGCGGGAAAATTATTGGGGAAGACGGCCATGGTGGACGCCCGCACTTAGGGGCTAATGCGATTGAAGTAGCCTCAGCTATTGTGGAACAAATGAAAGGTGTATACCTTAACCCGCTGGTTCCTTATTCCGTCAAGATGACGAAGTTGATGGCAGGGGGAGAAAACGGTAATATCATACCCGGTAATGCAGAGTTCACCATTGATTTACGGGCACAGACAAACGTTGTACGCAGGAAGCTTAAAGAAAGATTGATAAAAATCATTGATAACCTTGCAGATTTATATGAAGTGAAGATTACATATTATACAGAGTCGCAAATGGTAGCCGCTGAAGTTAATGAAGAAGCGCAAGCAATTATGGCTGAGGCGATTGATGAAGTGCTGGGTAAGGAAAATGTTGCACCTCCGAGTATATCAACTGGATGTGAGGATTTTCATAATTATAGTGTTCAACGCCCGAATGTAAAGACAACTATGTTAGGGCTTGGCTGTGGCTTGACACCGGGTTTGCATCATCCGTATATGACATTTAATAGTGATGCCCTCATGTCAGGGGTTGATATATTAACAAAGTCAATCTTAAAGGCATTTGATAGAATGCAGATTAATAAAATGGAAGAAGAATAATCTCTTAGGTGAATCAAAGAATTGTATATGCCGTTTTTTTATCATTACCAAAATACGAGGGAAGGCTCCTAAAATACAGGAGCCTTTTTCTTTTTAACTTGAGAGATATACAAAAATGCATATTCCGACCTATTTTTAGCATTTGTGCAATTGGGTATATATAGTGCATCATTGAAGGCCCAAAGGAATCAGAAAGGAGTGGGAGGAGGGAATCAGTTGAAAAGGAAGGGTCGGCAGATGAGATAAAAAAGCAGAGGTACATAAGAAAGATAGATAGAGAGATGGAAGATTTGGATGAAGGGGTGGCTTGTTTGAAAAAGAGACATATTTGGTTCATAACGTTACTATTGGTGCTTGCCGGCATTTTGGCCGGCTGTTCGTCAAGTGAAGGGGATGCAAACGGCAAAACGGAAATCAGCTTCATCCACTGGCGCGGCGAAGATAATGACGTCTTTAAGGAATTGATCAAAAAGTTTGAAAGCGAGAACGAAAATATAAAGGTCAACATGAAAGTGTATCCTTCCGAGCAGTACCAATCGACTGCACAGACACTTCTGAAAGATGGGTCGGTCGGGGACGTGTTTGCGGCATTCCCGGGGTCCCAATTCAACATTATCAATAAAGCAGGCCTGTTCACCGATTTGTCGGGTGAGGAATTTGTCGGCAATTTCAACGAGAGCCTGATAGAAGCAGGAAAGGGTGATGACGGAAAACAGCTCGCACTGCCTTATCAGCTTGTATTCAACCAGCCGATCTATAATGCCGGCATTTTTGAGGAACTGAACCTTGAACCGCCGAGCGATTGGGAAGGGTTCCTTGCACTTTGCGAAACGCTGAAGGAAAACGGCTATATACCGATCGCCTTCCCGGGTGCCGACATCGGACCGGGGCAGTTCATGAACAGCATGATGATGAACAATGCGCCTGAGGAAGACATCTTTGATCAGCTGATGGCTGGTGATGCGAAACTGACGGATGAATGGTGGGTCAAAACATTGGAGCAGTTCAAGGAGCTCCAGGATAAAGGATATATTCAGGAAAACGCCCTCGGGACCAAGCATGATGGCGCAATCGCCTTAATGGCCCAGGAAAAGGCAGCTATGCTTGCGACCGGTTCTTATGCGATGGCAAGCGTGAAGGCGCAAAATCCGGACATCAAGTTCCAGATGCTCGCTCCGATCACGGTGCCGGAGAGTGAGGCGGTTTACGAAGGAATCCATACAACGACCTTCATGCTAGCGGTGAACAGCAAATCGGAAAATCAGGAAGAAGCGAAGAAGTTCATTGAATTCCTGAGCAAACCGGAAAACGCCACTGTATATGCGAATGAAACCGGGCAGCACCTTACAATCAATGACGTGACATACGAGTCAGAAGAATTGAAGGATACGGCCGAATGGGCGGATAAAAAGACACGATTCCATCCGCGTTACCTCATACCGAGCGTGGAAGTGGAAAAGGCTGTGATTGGCTCAATCCAGGATGTCGTGGGGGGAACTGACCCTGAAGAGGCAGCGGAAAAAGCCCAGGATATTGTGAAAGGACATATAAAGTAACAATTCAATCAGCGGGGCAACCTTCCCGCTGATTGTTGGTTGCAATGCTTTTCCTCTCCATGCAGCCGCTACTATTCCATAAAGCCGGCAGTTGCGGGGGAAAAGGGAACCCGCTGATCGACGGGCAGCTTTTTGTCCGCTGATCAGCGCCATACATACAGGGTGAAGGGAGAGCCACGGCATGAAACAAACGAAATCCCTCTTTTTTTTCATCATACCGGGATTGATCTTTTATTTGGTGTTTTTTATGTATCCGACCGTCAGCGCTTTGTATTATTCGTTCACGGATTGGGACGGGCTTACCGCTGAGTACAATTTTGTCGGTGTTGACAACTACGTTAATATTTTCACAAACGATTCGATTTTCATGAAGGCTTTGACGAACAATGTCAAATTCATGTTTGTTGTTGTGATTCTGCAAACCGTTTTTTCATTATTGTTTGCGATGTTCCTTATCAAAAATACGAGGACGAATGTTTTTTTGCGGGCACTGTACTTCTTTCCGACGATTCTTTCCTCGGTTTCCGTAGCGTTCATTTGGTCCTTCATGTACGACCCGAACCTCGGTCTGATCAACACATTCCTCACCGGAATCAACATGGATTGGCTAGCGATGAACTGGCTTGGCGACCAGGATATCGCCATCTATTCGATCGCCCTCGTGCAGGTATGGTTCCATACCGGGCAGATGCTGATTGTCTTTGTGGCCGGCCTGCAGGCTATTCCCCAGGAAATGTATGAGGTGGCGAAAATGGAGGGGGCCTCGAGATGGCAGATTTTCCGTAAGGTCACTTGGCCGCTCGTCGCGCCTGCTGCGACAATCGCGGTCGCTTATACGACGATCCAGTCGTTTAAGGCATTCGACCTCATTTTTGCAATGACCCAGGGAGGGCCGAACTATTCGACAGAAATTCTGGCCACCCTTATTTATTCGACAGCATTCAGGGGCTTCAAGTTCGGCTATGCTTCGGCGGAATCAATCATTTTCATGATTGTGATCGGCTTGATCACCTTTTTCCAATTCAGGCTTCTGAAAGCCAACAGGGTCGACTATTAGGAGGGGGACTATGGGATATAAATTCACGAAAACAGGCTTGCTGCTTTTATATGCATTGCTTGTCATCATACCGATATTCGCAATCTTCATCACAACATTCAAGAAACCGGCGGAAGTCTATGAAAACATCCTCGGCCTGCCGGAATCATTCAGTTTCGAGAACTACACAGCGATGTTCCAGGACCAGTCGATGGCTGTTTATTTTAAAAACAGCATAATCGTGACACTTGTGTCCGTCCTGGTGACGCTGTTCCTGGCGAGCCTGATCGCTTTTGCAATCACAAGTATGCGGGGCTGGATGGGGAATCTCGTTTTTTCCTTTTTCACGCTGGGAATGATGGTTCCGGCTCAGGTCAATATGATTCCGCTTTATCAGCTCGTGTTTGATCTAGGGCTGACGAACAGCCTGATCGGGCTGATCTTAGTCAATATCTCAGTCACGATGCCGATTGCCGTTTTCATTCTGGCAGGCTTCATGAAGTCGCTTCCGGTGACCTTGTTCGAGGCAGGCGTGATGGACGGGGCTTCGAATTGGCAGATGTATGCGAAGGTTGCCATCCCGCTGTCACTGCCTTCCCTGGCGGCAACGGCCATCTTCCTGTTCGTGATCAACTGGAATGATCTGCTCTATCCGCTTCTGTTCATCACAGACGACCAATTTAAGACATTGCCGCTTGCCTTGCTGGAGTTCCAAGGTGAATACATAACCAATTACCCGATGCTCTTTACGGGGGTTATGATTGCCTCGGCGCCGATGGTGATCGCTTATGTATTCCTGCAGCGCTACTTTGTAGCGGGTATGACGACAGGTGCCGTGAAGGGCTGATGAATTAAAAAGTGGTCTCCGCCTATTTATCAGGCAGAGACCACTTTTGCTTTATCCTATCTTGTTTTGGCTGTTGGCACTCAGCGGGTCCGGGTTTACCGGAACGGTTGGTTTCTTGTTCCCCTTCATTTTATTGGATATCAAATAGATACAGAAGAAGACAGCCGAAACGATAAATGTGAAAATAATTTCAATTCGCATCGAATCAATGAAGAACATGGCGACGATCAAGGCTACGACACCTGCAATCGTTAAATAGGTAAGGTAAGGGAATAGCCACATTTTCACTTTCAGTTTTTCCGGATTCTCCTTTTCTGTCCTTCTTCTCATGATCAATTGCGATACGGCGATAATCAAATAGACGAGCAGGGTGATGGCGCTGCATGAACTGAGCAGGAATGTAAACACTTTATCCGGTGAAACATAGGACATGATCACAGCGATATAGGAAAAGAATGTCGCAATCAAAATGGAATAGACGGGCGAGCCGTGCTTATTTGTCTTTAAGAACAGTTTAGGAGCATCTCCTTTTTGCGCAAGGG
>CAKQBC010000157.1 GCA_934215995.1 uncultured Bacillus sp.
GACTGATGCTGCATGCCAATGTACAGCCTTTCTGAACTGCTGCGCTTTCGTATGAATGATACGTATAAAAATCAAAGCCATCCAATTCAACAGGATGGCTTTTTTGCTTTAATGCCATACTAAAAAAGCGGGTGACCGCAATTTGGCCGTTTAAGTTGTGTGTTGTTTTGATGGCTTTATAGGGATATATGATATAATGAAAAGGTTATTGGAAATATACAAGGGGTTAACCCAAATGGAGGAAGTAATATGTCGTTAATTAACCTTACTTTCTTTGACATTATTGTGAATGCTATAGATATTGTCCTAGTATGGTATGTCATATATAAATTATTAATGGTTATAAAAGGAACAAAAGCGGTCCAGCTATTAAATGGCATATTTGTGATTATTATGGTCAAGGTCGTGAGCGGCCTGTTCGGCTTGAATACGCTCGGATGGCTGATGGACCAGGCACTGGACTGGGGGTTTATTGCTGTCATAGTCATATTTCAGCCTGAGCTGCGGCGAGCCCTTGAGCAATTAGGACGAGGCAAGCTATTCTCCAGAAGCGGGTCCCAGGAAGAGGACGAGCAGGAACAGATGATAGAAGCGATTACAAAAGCGACAAGCTATATGGCGAAACGACGAATCGGCGCACTGATTTCCATCGAGAGGGAAACGGGGCTGAACGAGTATATCGAAACAGGGATTGGCCTCCACTCCAACGTCACGGCTGAGTTGCTTATCAATATATTTATACCGAATACACCCCTTCATGATGGGGCGGTCATCATACAAAAAAACAAGGTGGCGGCTGCAGCCTGCTACCTGCCTTTATCCGAAAGCCCGTTCATCTCAAAGGAACTGGGAACGCGCCATCGGGCTGCTCTAGGCGTAAGTGAGGTAACCGATTGCCTGACGGTTGTTGTTTCTGAGGAAACAGGCAGTGTATCGCTTACGAAGAATGGCGATCTGCACCGTGACTTGACCCCGGAAGACTTCAGAGAGCTATTGGAGAAAGAGCTGATCAGTACAAATAAATCCACTGCTCACACTCGTTGGAACTGGAGGGGAAAGAGAAATGGATAAATGGATTGAGACGCCATGGGTCGTTAAACTGATTGCCTTGTCATTGGCTGCTTTATTGTTCATATCCGTCAGTTTTGAACCTGAAAGCCAAACATTCGGCTTCAACACCCCTTCCGCAAAGGATTCACAAACGGTTGAAGCAGTGCCGGTTGAGGTGTATTATGACCAGGAAAACGTAGTGGTCTCTGGAATTCCCAAGACCGTCGATGTTACATTGAGCGGACCGAAAAACATATTGATCCGAACTGTACAAGCACGTGACTTCAAAGTGTTCATTGATTTGTCCGAAGCAGAGCTTGGAACCAGAAACGTGAAGTTCCAGGTAGATGAATTGAGCGATAAGCTAAGTTACACAATTGAGCCGAGCGAAGCGGAAGTAACAATCGAGGAAAAAGTGACAGAAGAATTCACAGTGGAGCCGGAGTACGATCGTTCCCTGCTTGAAGATGGCTACCTGGCAGAGGTGCCGACAGTCGAGCCTAAGACGGTGCAGGTCACAGGCGGAAAAGAGGTCATTGAGCAGATTGCGTATGTAAAAGCTGTCATCAATGTGAAAGAGACTGCGAAAGGCGTTGTTGAAATAAGCGCTCCTATCCAAGTCCTTGACCGCGACCTGAACAAACTGGATGTCAGCATGGCGCCGGAATACGTTACGGTGAAGCTGCAAATCAAAAGCCCAAGCAAAACAGTGAACATCCATCCTGTCGCTTCAGGAAATCCGATGGATGGGGTTACGATCACAAGCTTGACAGCAGACCCGGAGACGATTACTTTATATGGGAAAAACTCGATTTTGGAAACGATTAACGAGTTGCAGGTGCCTATTGATATAAGTAAACTTGATAAGAATGAGTCGTTAACCGTGCCCGTTGACTTGCCTGATGGCGTCACGAGCGCTTCAGTCGATGAAGTGACTGTAAATGTGAAGGTGTCCAAATCGGACAGTGAAGATGCAACAGTCCCGGGTGAAGAAGAGGAAGAACCGGAACCGGAAGGGAGCGGGGATTCAGAAGAAGCGAATGCATCCAAAACATTCGAGGGCATTGCTATTCGCCAGACAGGCCTTGAGGATGGATACTCCCTTTCATTCCTGTCCCCATCCCAGGGAACAACCAGTGTTTCCGTAACAGGGAAACAAAGCATCATAAATAGCCTTAGCGCATCTGATATACAGGTGTCAATGAATGTAAGCAGCTTGTCTGAAGGGGAGCATAGCGCCCCCCTTCAGGTCAAACTTCCTGCCAATGTGAAGGGCCAAGCGGGAATCTCCGCAGCCAGGGTCCTCATAACGAAGAATGCGGATGATTCGCAAGAGCCGGTTGAAGGGCAGGAGGATTCTGTTTCGCTTCTCTATTACAGAGAGAATTATATGTGGGCGGTGTAATCCCTTAACGGGTTGCTATATAGAAAATATTTGTTTAGTGAAGGTCATTGTGTCCGCACAATAGCGAGAAAGAAGGAGAGAATTAGATAATGGGTAAATATTTTGGTACTGATGGGGTAAGAGGTGTAGCTAATAGCGAATTAACTCCGGAGCTGGCTTTTAAACTAGGCCGTTTTGGTGGATATGTGCTTACGAAAGATACGGATCGGCCGAAGGTGTTAATTGGCCGTGATACGCGCGTATCAGGACACATGCTTGAAGGGGCTTTGGTTGCCGGCCTTCTATCCGTTGGTGCAGAAGTTATGCGTCTCGGCGTTATTTCAACACCGGGTGTAGCATATTTGACGAAAGCACTTAGTGCAGACGCGGGTGTTATGATATCCGCTTCACATAATCCGGTCCAGGATAATGGAATCAAATTTTTCGGAAGCGATGGCTTCAAGCTTTCCGATGAACAGGAAGAAGAAATTGAAGAGCTAATGGATCTGCCGGAAGATAAGCTACCAAGGCCTGTAGGGGCTGAGCTTGGCCAAGTGAACGATTACTTTGAAGGCGGCCAAAAGTATTTGTCCTACCTGAAACAAACGGTGGAAGAAGACTTCACAGGCTTGAATATTGCTCTTGATTGCGCACATGGGGCGACATCGTCATTGGCTGCCCATCTGTTTGCCGACCTGGAAGCGGATATCCATACAATGGGATCTTCACCGAACGGTTTGAACATCAATGCAGGTGTAGGTTCAACGCATCCGGAAGCATTAGCCGCATTCGTGCTTGAAAAGAAAGCGGATGTCGGATTGGCATTTGACGGTGACGGGGACCGCATCATTGCAATAGATGAAAAAGGAAATATCGTTGATGGTGACCAAATTCTTTATATTTGCGGCAAGTATTTAAAGGAGTCAGGACGCCTGAAACAATCAACAATCGTATCAACCTAGGCTTCTACAAAGCGCTTGAGGCAAATGGGCTGAAAAGCGCACAGACAGCTGTAGGGGACCGCTATGTTGTCGAAGAAATGAAAAAGAACAATTATAACCTGGGCGGAGAGCAATCAGGGCATATCATTTTCCTTGACTACAATACAACAGGAGACGGGCTTTTGACTGGGCTTCAATTGGTCAACATCATGAAGATGACTAACAAGCCATTATCCGAGCTTGCAGGAGAAATGAAGAAGTACCCGCAAAAGCTTGTAAACGTGCGTGTCACTGATAAGCACCATGTAACTGACAATGAAAAAGTGGCAGAAGTAATCGCGGAAGTGGAAAAGGAAATGGACGGGAACGGACGTGTCCTAGTGCGTCCTTCCGGCACAGAGCCTCTTGTGAGGGTAATGGCTGAAGCGCCGACACAAGAGCAATGCGATGAGTTTGTAGACCGCATTTGCAAAGTTGTCAAAGAAGAAATGGGCCTGGAATAAGCAAATAAAGTGAAAAATGCAGTCCGCGGAGGCCCTGAGCCCCCGCGGATTGTTACTATCGCATAAAAAATGTACGTGTGCATAAGTGGCACTGATACGCTGCTTATGCATATTGTATATAGTCAGCCTTCTGGGAGGGTTTGGAGACTTATCCAGAATGTGTGTTGACGAAATGGTTTTAAATAAGGTATGATGAATTTGCTTTCTTTTAAAAGAGGCATGCCTAATTTATAGAAAGGTGGCTGTAGCTCTAAAAGTGGGAAAAGTCTAAATAAAAAAGCGCCTGAACTAAGCGGACAGGGCAGAGCTTAGTTGACGAGGTGGAGGATTATCGATGTTTCGGCGGGTACCTCCCAGTTGTTGTGCACAGCTGTCGATCTTTTCTTCAAAACAGTAAGGGCAACCTTCTGGACAAAAGGAAAAGGATGCACTTAACACTCATTTAAATATTAAGAGATAAGGGGACAGGGGTGTCCCCGCGGCATTCTTGTCCCCTTCTATATAGGAGGAAAACAAGTATGTGTGGAATCGTTGGTTATATCGGGAATAGTGATGCGAAAGAAATTCTGTTGAAAGGTCTTGAGAAGCTGGAATACCGCGGCTACGACTCAGCCGGTATCGCTGTAGAAAACAACAGCGGAATCCATGTCTTTAAAGAAAAAGGCCGTATTGCAGACTTACGTTCCGTTGTGGATGAAAATGTCTTCGCACAAACAGGAATCGGGCACACTCGTTGGGCAACCCATGGGGTACCGAGCACTGTTAATGCGCATCCTCATCAAAGTGCAACTGGACGCTTTACGCTTGTGCACAATGGCGTAATCGAAAACTATGAAATCCTTAAACGCGAATACCTGCAAGGAGTTACTTTTAAAAGTGAAACAGATACGGAAGTCATTGTTGCGCTTGTTGAGAAGTTTGCAGCAGAGGGGCTTGCGGCTGAAGAAGCGTTCTGTAAAACGCTGACTGTATTAAAAGGATCTTATGCAATCGCGCTTCTGGATGCCCAAAACAATGGAACAATCTATGTCGGAAAAAATAAAAGCCCGCTACTGGTGGGTGTTGGCGATAACTTCAATGTTGTAGCATCTGATGCTATGGCTATGATTCAAGTTACGGATCAATTCGTTGAATTGATGGATAAAGAAATGGTAATCGTTACACAGGAAAAAATCACAATCAAGGATTTGAAGGGCAGTGTAGTGGAGCGTGCTCCATATACTGCAGAACTTGATGCAAGCGATATCGAAAAGGGAACATACCCTCACTATATGCTTAAGGAAATCGATGAACAGCCATTGGTAATGCGCAAAATCATCCAGGCATACCAAAACGAATCCGGTGACCTGACAATTGACCAGGATGTATTGGATGCGATGAATGACGCAGACCGTATTTATATCGTGGCGTGCGGAACAAGCTATCATGCAGGGCTTGTCGGCAAACAGTATATCGAGAACATGGCAGGCATTCCAGTGGAAGTCCACGTTGCCTCCGAGTTCAACTACAATATGCCGATCCTGTCCGCTAAACCGCTATTCATCTTTATTTCACAAAGCGGTGAAACAGCGGATAGCCGTGCGGTTCTGGTATCGATCAAAGAATTGGGCCATAAAGCACTGACAATCACAAACGTGCCTGGTTCCACTTTATCACGTGAAGCGGATTACACATTGCTGCTTCATGCCGGTCCGGAAATCGCGGTGGCTTCCACAAAAGCATACACTGCACAGATCTCTGTACTTTCCATCCTTGCACATGTCACAGCTCTTTCCAAAGGTCTTGCACCGAAGGTTGACCTTGTACATGAGCTAGGAATCGTTGCGAATGCAATGGAAGTACTGTGTGACTCTAAGGAAGCATTCGAATCAATTGCACGTGAATTCTTGTCTGTAACACGCAACTGCTTCTTCATCGGACGTACGATGGACTTCTTTGTGGGGCTTGAAGGTGCCTTGAAGCTGAAAGAAATCTCTTATATCCAAGCGGAAGGGTTTGCCGGCGGTGAGTTGAAACACGGTACAATCGCCCTTATTGAAGAGGGAACACCGGTCATCGCCCTTGCTACACAAGAGGCAGTCAACCTGAGCATCCGCGGAAACGTGAAGGAAGTAGTAGCC
>CAKQBC010000158.1 GCA_934215995.1 uncultured Bacillus sp.
GTCTTATGTTGCTTATGTGAAATTGAGTAAACCACCTGCGAATGCATTGTCATCCGAAGTGCTCGAGGGCCTCAAAGAAGTTCTTGATGCTTTGGAGCATGATGAATCTGTCCGTGTCCTTGTACTCGAAGGGGAGGGGAGATTCTTTTCTGCGGGAGCGGATATCAAGGAATTCACGACGATCAAAGATGGAAAGGCTTTCGCGCTCCACGCCGGCAAAGGGCAGGAACTTTTTGAAAGAGTCGAGAGGTATCCAAAGCCGATCATCGCGGCCATTCATGGCGCCGCACTAGGAGGGGGATTGGAATTGGCCATGGCCTGCCATATCCGCTATGTAACGGAAGGGGCTAAATTGGGCCTTCCGGAATTGCAGCTTGGCCTCGTGCCGGGATTTGCAGGATCACAGCGCCTTCCTAAATACGTGGGTGCTGCCAAAGCGGCGGAAATGCTCTTCACGAGCGAGCCGATCACCGGCAAGGAAGCTGCCCAGTATGGCCTGGCCAATGCAGCTTTCCCTGATGAAGAGTTAAGGCCTGCTGTCAGAAAGCTGGCCGCGAAAATCGCTGAGAAGAGCCCCCTTGCTTTGAAGAAAGCGATCGAGCTCATCAATTTCACGAAACATGACCAGTATTATCGCGGTGTGGAGCATGAAAGGGATGCTTTCGGAGAAGTGTTTACTTCGGCGGATGCAAGAGAAGGAATCTCCGCTTTTATTGAAAAAAGAAAGCCTGTATTTTCAGGGAAGTAATTTTTTTAGATTTAATTTTCATAATCTTCATAATTAAAAGTAACAGGAGGCTATTTATGAATATCTACGTACTATTGAAGAGAACTTTTGACACAGAAGAAAAAATATCATTGGCGAATGGGGAAATCAATGAAGATGGTGCGGAATTCATCATCAATCCATATGACGAGTACGCTGTTGAAGAAGCAATCGTAAAAAGGGACGCACACGGCGGGGAAGTGACTGTTGTCACGGTCGGTTCCGAAGAAGCAGAAAAGCAATTGCGTACTGCTTTGGCAATGGGTGCTGATAAAGCAGTGCTGATCAATACAGAAGATGATATTGAAAATGGCGACCAATATACAACTTCCAAAATCCTGGCGGAATATTTGAAGGATAAGGATGCTGACTTGATCATCGCAGGCAATGTTGCGATCGACAGCGGATCAGGGCAAGTGGGTCCGCGCGTGGCTGAATTGTTGGGGATTCCTTACGTAACAACTATTACAAGCCTCGAAATCGACGGCACAAATGCAAGCGTGGTGCGCGATGTGGAAGGCGATTCCGAAACGATCGAGACGAGCCTGCCGCTGTTGGTGACAGCCCAGCAAGGATTGAATGAGCCAAGATATCCATCCTTGCCAGGAATCATGAAGGCGAAGAAAAAGCCATTGGAAGAATTGGAAATCGATGACCTGGATATCGATGAAGATGATGTGGAAGCAAAAACGAAAACAATTGAGATTTATCTTCCTCCACAAAAAGAAGCCGGCAAAGTTTTGGAAGGCGAATTAAAAGATCAAGTGACGGAGCTGGTAACGCTCTTAAATAAAGAAGCAAAAGTAATCTGATTACAGGCATAAAAGCTATAGGAGGGCAATTAGATGAGCAGAAAAATTCTTGTACTTGGTGAAATTCGTGATAATACACTTCGAAATGTTTCCTTTGAGGCAATTGCTGCTGCAAAGCAGGTTGCAGGAGGCGGGGAAGTAGTCGGCGTGCTGATCGGCGATTCTGTCCAGTCATTGGGAGCAGAGCTGATTCAATATGGCGCTGACCGCGTAGTTGCAGTGGAAGACGAAAAACTGAAGCAATATACGTCCGATGGATTTGCACAAGCTTTGCTTGCAGTCATCGACAGCGAAGATCCTGAGGGAATCATACTTGGCCATACGGCACAGGGGAAAGATTTGGCCCCTAAACTTGCGGCTAAACTTGATGCCGGATTGGTATCCGATGTCATTAATGTAGAAGAGAGCGGCGGCAACATCGTATTTGAACGCCCGATCTACTCAGGAAAAGCTTTTGAAAAGAAAATCATTACGGATGGCATCATCTTTGCCACAATCCGTCCGAATAACATTGCATCCCTTGATAAGGATGGATCGCGTTCAGGTGATGTTTCAACCGTGTCTGCTGAAATCACTGACCTGCGCACAATCATCAAGGATGTCGTACGCAAGGCAACGGAAGGCGTCGATCTTTCAGAAGCGAAAGTCGTTGTTGCAGGCGGACGCGGCGTGAAAAGCGAAGATGGCTTCGAGCCGCTTAAAGAATTGGCGAATGTACTTGGGGGAGCGGTTGGTGCGTCCCGTGGAGCCTGTGATGCGGAGTATTGCGATTATTCCCTTCAAATCGGCCAAACAGGTAAAGTTGTAACACCTGACCTGTACATTGCATGCGGTATTTCAGGTGCGATTCAGCACTTGGCCGGTATGTCCAACTCAAAAGTAATCGTTGCGATCAATAAAGATCCAGAAGCGAATATCTTCAAAGTTGCCGATTATGGTATAGTCGGAGACTTGTTTGAAGTTGTTCCGATGCTGACTGAGGAACTGAAAAAATTGAAGGTAAACGCATAAAAATAACGAAAATGGCCCGTCGTTCCCAGGCGGGCCATTTCATTATTTTTACATATTGCTATGTTATATTTTAGTGCCCGATTTGTAGGATACTATTTATTGGGGCGAAAGCGGCGGGGAGGATTGGCGTGCGCCCCGCGGAAAGCGTCCGCCCGTAGCGAAAATCAACACTAAAACAAATTGTTAGCATGTTATAAACTAACAGTGTTATACTAATGATATTAATTTTGTAATATTATAGGAGGGCTATCGTATGGCGATTGTCAATGCTACTGATCAATCTTTCACTGCCGAAACTTCTCAAGGTCTAGTTCTGGCTGATTTCTGGGCTACATGGTGCGGACCTTGTAAAATGATTGCTCCTGTTTTAGAGGAGTTAGATAAAGAAATGGGCGACACAGTTAAAGTCGTTAAACTTGATGTTGATGAAAACCAGGAAACTGCCGGTAAATTCGGTGTAATGAGCATTCCGACTTTGATTCTTTTCAAGGATGGCGAAGTAGTCGATAAAGTAGTTGGTTTCCAACCGAAAGAAGCACTTGCTGAATTGGTCAGCAAACACGCTTAAGAAATCAAAGCTTTTTGGAACAGGATAAAGCCGGCTTTGATTCTTTCTTTACGGAATCGAACCATCCTGTAAGCCTGCAATCGCAGGGCGAAATCCAGGGATAATTGAAATGTATCCAAAAAAGATGGCTCCGGAATCCCGGTGCCATCTTTCTTCATATTTCAAGAGACGTACGGATGAATGGTCAGCGTAAACGATTCTCTACTTGCGTGCATACTTCTTCCGCAGTCATGCCATCTGCATCAATTACAGAAGCCTGTGTTGATGTATCAGCGATGCCCATTACGTTGGAATCAAGTCCGGTAACGACGCAGCACGCGCAGCCGGCAGCATCCGTTTCCTGCTTAAGGTCCACTACCTCATATCCTTTATCCCGCAAGGCCTGCTGTATGTTGGTTAGTGATTGTTCAACTCCGATTTTTGTCAATGTTCACACCTCCTACATGTCTTATGGTGCCGTAGCCGGGCTCTTTTATACAGGGAAAGATGATGGGCAAGGCCCTTTCTGCATCGGGGTGCATTGATTGAATGGCAGCAGGGTAAAGGAAATCGTCAGGAACCTTTAGAAGGATAACGATTATATCATGCAAATAGAAGGGGATATTAGGAAAGGGGACGTTCATAATGAATATAGTAATCAAACCGGCAGCTGTTAAGGAGCTGCAGAAGTATGAATTTGGAGGGAATCAGGGCCTTCGGATCGAAGCCATTTTCGTGGGGACCTGTTCAATTGCAACAGAACATTATCTGCGCATCGACGAACGCAGGGAAGATGACCTGTTTCTGATGGCGGAAGGCATTCCGGTCGTGGTATCCGAGGAAAGCCAAAAGAATCTTCATCATACTGTAACGCTGGATTTTAACCCATCACTCGGATTCAAGCTGTATTCCGATGAAGAAACATACAGGTACAACCTGAGGATCATCCGCAATCAATAAGGCGTTTTGCCAGTTATCCACTGATAATGGCAGAGGAATAAAATAGCTATATAATAAAGGGAACAAAAGTTCTATAATATGGGGAAAGGGGTGAGAACAATGAATGATCTGATACGGGCAAAATTAGCGATTCTTCCTGATCAGCCGGGCTGTTACCTTATGAAGGACCGGCAAGGAACAGTCATTTACGTGGGGAAAGCAAAAGTACTGAAAAACCGGGTCCGCTCCTATTTCACTGGCTCGCATGACGGGAAAACACTCCGGCTGGTCAATGAAATAGAGGACTTTGAATATATTATCACATCCTCTGATATGGAAGCTTTGCTATTGGAGCTGAATTTGATCAAGAAGTATGATCCGAAATATAATATCATGCTGAAAGATGATAAAAGCTATCCTTTCATTCATTTGACGAATGAACGCCACCCCCGACTCATTATTACGAGGAAAGTAAAGCGGGGAAAAGGCAAATATTTTGGTCCATATCCGAATGTGTATTCTGCAAATGAAACGAAGAAATTGCTCGACCGCATATACCCCTTGAGGAAATGTACGGCACTTCCCGAAAAAGTATGCCTTTACTATCATATCGGGCAGTGCCTGGCACCGTGTGAATTTGAAGTGAGTGAGGAAAAGTACCGGGAAATCACTTCTGAAATCACTAAATTCCTAAATGGGGGCTTTGATGACATAAAAGAAGAACTTACAAAAAAGATGTTGGAAGCTTCGGAGGAATTGGATTTCGAAAGGGCAAAGGAATACAGGGATAAGATTGCTCATATAGAGGCCACCATGGAAAAACAAAAGATGGTCATGACGGACTTTACAGACCGTGACATTTTCGGATATGCAGTTGATAAAGGGTGGATGTGTGTCCAGGTTTTCTTCATCAGGCAAGGGAAGCTTATTGAACGGGATGTTTCCATGTTCCCTGTTTACGATGAACCGGAAAGTGAATTCCTGACTTTTTTAGGCCAATTCTATACGAAATCCCATCATATAAAGCCGAAAGAGGTCTTGCTTCCCAATTCAATAGACTGCGATATGGCACAGGAGCTACTTCAGGTCAAAACGATCCAGCCGCAGAGAGGGCAGAAAAAAGATCTACTGAAGCTGGCGAATAAAAATGCCAGAAATGCGCTCCGTGAAAAATTCGCATTGATTGAACGGGATGAAGAAAGGTCCATCAAAGCTGTTGAGAACCTGGGGGAAATCCTGGGCATTTACACACCGCACCGCATTGAAGCATTCGATAATTCAAATATCCAGGGCACCAATCCGGTGTCGGCAATGGTCGTTTTCATTGATGGCAAAGCGGACAAAAAGCAATACCGCAAATATAAAATCAAGTCCGTCCAAGGGCCGGATGACTACGAATCCATGAGGGAAGTCGTGCGCAGAAGATATTCGAGGGCGCTCCGTGAAGAATTGCCGCTTCCTGACCTGATCATTATCGATGGTGGAAAAGGGCATATCGAAGCGGTGAGGGACGTCCTTGAAAATGAGCTTGGCCTTGATATCCCGACTGCGGGATTGGTGAAAGATGAGAAGCACAGGACTTCCAATCTTCTGATGGGGAATCCGCTGGAGATTATCCCGATGGATCAGAGAAGCCAGGAATTTTATTTGCTTCAGCGCATACAGGATGAAGTTCACCGGTTTGCGATCACCTTCCATCGCCAGTTGCGGGGCAAGAATGCATTCCAGTCGCTGCTTGATGATATTCCAGGCATCGGGACTAAGCGGAGGAATATGCTGCTGAAGCATTTCGGATCGCTGAAAGCAATGAAAGAGGCAACCGCTGAAGACTTTATAAAGGCAGGGATGCCGTCAGCCGTTGCACAGGAATTGACGGAACGGTTAAAGGATGGATAAAC
>CAKQBC010000159.1 GCA_934215995.1 uncultured Bacillus sp.
CCTACAGGGAATTCGAGAAAAAAGTAGAATGCGGGGATATGATTATTCTGATGTCTGACGGAGTAACGGAATGCAGAACAGAGTCAGGCTTCATTGAAAGAGATTACCTGATAGGGGAAATTAAGAAGCACATCCATCTGCATCCCCGCGAAATTGTTCTGAATGTCTATAAGCATTTGGAGAAACTCCAGAATTTTCAGCTGCGTGATGATTTCACCCTGATCATAATGAAACGGATGAAATAGAGTTTAGGTAAAGATGTTGTTTCATATCCGTCTGAAAAGGGTAAACAAAACACAGTAGTATAGCGAGTATTAAGGGGTGGATTGGTTAATGGAAATAAAAATCGAGAAAAGAATAACAGATACAGACATCTATGTGCAGCTGGCAGGTGAAATAGATGCCTACACGGCACCGAAGGTAAAAGAAGAGCTGTATCCATTGACAGAGGATAAGGCTGTACATATCACAATAGATTTATCCGGTGTAGGGTATATGGACAGCACCGGCCTGGGTGTGTTTGTAGGTTTGTTCAAAAATGTCAGGGCCAATGAAGGCGATCTGCAGATTGTGGGATTATCGGAGCGCTTGGAGCGTCTGTTTGATATAACTGGCTTAGCAGACATAATTCACATTACCAGTGAGACAAAGGGTGGAATCTAATGGAAAAAAGCTATGATTATATTGAAATGAAAATTCCTGCAAAGCCTGAGTTCATCGGAATCATGCGTCTTACTATATCGGGCATAGCAAGCAGAATGGGCTTTTCATACGATGACATTGAAGACTTGAAGATTGCTACAAGCGAAGCATGTACGAATGCCGTGCAGCATGCGTACAAAGATAAAGAAGACGGTGAAATAACGGTAGGCTTCGGCCTTTATGAGAACAGGCTGGAGCTTGTTGTTTCCGATAGCGGCGAAAGCTGTAATTTTGAAGAGGTAAGGCAAGGTTTAGGGCCCTATGGAAAAGAGGAGCAGATTGAATTCTTGAGAGAAGGAGGTCTGGGGCTTTATCTGATCGAGACTTTAATGGACAAGGTTAAAATACATCAGAACTCGGGTGTTACGGTGTATATGACCAAGTTTGTCCAGGGAGAGCAGGTGGAGACTGATGCAAAGACAATCTCAACCTAATCCGGACATGCGTGAGAAGATCAATGGCTGGATAAAGGCTTATCAGGAAAACCAGGATGAGGAAGCCCAAAACCAGCTGGTCTTGCATTATAAAGGCTTGGTTGAAACGATAGCCAGAAAATATGGGAAAGGCCGTTCTTTTCAGGAAGATATCTACCAGGTAGGGATGATTGGCCTTCTTGGAGCAATCAGGCGGTATGACGAAAGTTTCGGCAAGAGCTTTGAAGCTTTTGCAGTACCGACTGTAATCGGTGAGATCAAGCGATTTTTGCGGGATAAAACATGGAGTGTCCATGTCCCTAGACGGATTAAAGAGATCGGTCCAAAAATCAAGCTGGCTGTCGAAGAATTGACGACTGAATTGAGCCGTTCGCCGAAAGTTTATGAAATAGCCGATTACCTTGAGGTCTCCGAGGAAGAAGTGCTTGAAGCGATGGAGATGGGGAAAAGCTACCAGGCTTTATCGATTGACCATACGATTGAAGCGGATTCAGACGGCGGAACCGTAACGCTGTTAGATATATTCGGAAATGTGGAAGAGGGCTATGAAAAAGTCAATCAGCGCCTTGTGCTTGAGAAAGTGCTGCATGTACTGACTGAGCGGGAAAAAATGATCATTCATTACACGTATTTGGAGAACTTAAGCCAAAAAGAAGCAGGTGAAAAACTGGGGATTTCCCAGATGCACGTGTCGAGGCTGCAGCGCAGGGCCATTAAGAAACTGAGGGAAGCAATCCATGCAGAAGGAAACTCGGAGTATGTAAGATGATAAATGATACTTATAGAAATGGCAAAGTGGAACTGAACGTCAAGCAGGTGGCCAAGAACGGCGCCCCTTTCTGTGGAGATTCATATTTCTATATTACTACTGATGAGTACTTCCTTTGTATGCTGGCAGATGGCCTCGGAAGCGGAAGATATGCATATGAATCCTCGAATGCCATCAAAGAGGTAGTGGAGGAATACCATCATCTGACGATTGAAGAGATTTTGGAGAAGTGCAATAGCGCTATGGTGGCGAAAAGAGGGGCCGCAATAGCGATTATGAAATTCTGTTTTGAGACGAAAGACTTCAGATATGTGTCTGTCGGAAACATTAAATTCTTCCTGTACCTCCCTTCTACAGATAAAACGGTATATCCGCTGCCGATCTCGGGGTATTTATCAGGTAAAAAAGCATCATATAAAGTACAAACCTTCCCTTATGAGCCACAAGCAAAATTTATTATATTTTCAGATGGTTTGGAATTGAAGGAAATAAAGTCGTATATGGCGCGGAACGTGTCGGTGGAAACCATATCGAACATCATGTGGGAAGCCAACGTAGCTCATGCCGATGATACAACGTTCATAATTGGTAGCCTTCTTTTTTAGATAAAAGCAGGAACTGCAAAGCTTACTTTTCTTTCGGAAAGTAAGCTTTTCTTTATATCCAGCAGGGTACTTGCGGATTATTCGCTAAAAAAACAATCAGGCGCCATTAGATATTAGGAGGGCAGTTCTGATAAAATGGTAAAAGAATGAAGATATTGGAGGCACTGAATTGACAATTACGAAAGAGTATATGATCGATATTTGCACAAAGGTATCAGCTGAATTAAACGTCGGCAAGAAGCAAGTCCAAAATGTAATTGATTTACTTGAAGATGGGAATACGGTCCCGTTTATCGCCAGATACAGAAAAGAAATGACAGGGAGCATGGATGAAGTCCAAATTCGTGAAGTCCAAACGCGCCTGAACTATCTGGAAGGATTACATAAAAGAAAAGAAGAAATCCTGCGCATCATCAATGAACAGGGAAAATTGACGCCCGAACTGGAAGAGAAAATCAGAAAGGCGGAAAAACTTCAGGTTCTGGAGGACCTGTACCGTCCGTTCAAGCAAAAAAGAAGGACAAAAGCAACGGTTGCAAAAGAAAAGGGCCTTGAGCCATTAGCGGATTGGATTTTAACATTTCCGAAAGCAGCGTCACTGGAGGAGGAAGCCTCTTCTTATATTAATGCGGAAAAAGGAGTTGCCGCCGCGGAAGAAGCATTGAATGGTGCGAAGGATATCATTGCTGAAATCGTGGCTGATGATGCTGGGTTAAGGCAATGGATCCGGACATTTACCTTTTCGAATGGCAGCATCCATTCCGTTGTTAAGAATGCTGATAAAGATGAGAAAAGTGTGTTCGAGAATTATTATGAGTATGAGGAGCCAATCGGCAAAATTGTGCCACATCGCGTATTGGCCATCAACCGTGGAGAAAAGGAAGAAATCTTACGCGTGGCCATTAAAGCCGATGCGGAGAAAATCATATCCCATATGGAAAGAAAGTATATCAGATTCCCGCATAATCAGGTTGCTCCGTTAGTCAAGGAAGCTTTAGTGGATGCTTATAAGCGGCTGATCCAACCTTCAATCGAGCGGGAAATCAGGGGAGAACTGACTGAAAAAGCAGAGGACCGCGCTATTCATATCTTTGCGGAGAACCTGCGGAATCTTCTGCTGCAGCCTCCATTAAAGGGCCGCGTTGTCCTGGGCGTGGATCCGGCCTACAGAACGGGCTGCAAGCTGGCTGTAGTGGACGAGACAGGGAAGATGGAACAAGTGGGCGTCATTTATCCGCATCCCCCGGTATCCAAAAAAGATGCTGCCAAAAAAACGGTCATTTCGATCTTGAAAAAATATAAAGTCGAGCTGGTGGCTATCGGAAATGGAACGGCTTCCCGTGAAACGGAGCAGTTCATATCGGAAACATTAAAGGAACTCAATACAGACATTTCTTATATTATAGTGAATGAAGCTGGCGCCAGTGTATATTCCGCATCCGATCTGGCAAGGGAAGAGTTCCCTGATCTGCAGGTGGAAGAAAGAAGTGCGGTCTCCATTGCACGAAGGGTCCAGGATCCTCTTGCTGAATTGGTGAAGATCGACCCGAAATCGGTAGGGGTCGGACAGTACCAGCACGATGTTTCCCAAAAGAAACTGAATGAATCCCTGACGTTTGTAGTGGAAACAGCCGTGAACCAGGTGGGCGTCAATGTCAATACAGCCTCATCTTCTTTGCTGCAGTATGTAGCGGGCCTGTCAAAAACGGTAGCGCAGAATATCGTGAAGCAAAGGGAAGAAGAAGGCGCCTACAAATCCAGAAAACAATTGAAGAAAATCCCGAGGCTTGGTGCAAAGACATATGAGCAATGTATCGGGTTTCTGCGGATCCCTTCAGGTGAAGAGCCTCTGGACAGAACCGATATCCACCCGGAAAATTATGAGGCTGTCAGAACGCTTCTTGGCCAATTGGGGTTCAGCAGTGATGACATAGGCACGCCGGAACTTCAGGAAGCTTTGAAAAGGGTTGATTGCAAAGCGACAGGAGCTGAGCTTGGCATCGGTGAAATCACTCTGAAGGACATTGTGCAGTCGTTGATGAAACCGGGAAGGGACCCGCGTGATGAACTGGCGAAACCTCTATTGAAGCAGGATGTTCTAAAGATGGAGGATCTTGCTGCCGGGATGGAACTGCAGGGGACGGTCCGGAATGTCGTCGATTTCGGGGCATTTGTGGATATAGGGGTCAAGCAGGATGGTTTGGTCCATATCTCTAAGCTTGCCAATCGCTATGTCTCCCATCCGCTTGACGTTGTCTCGGTCGGCGATGTAGTGACAGTGTGGGTTGATTCGGTTGATTCAGCCAAGCAGAGGATTGCATTGACGATGCTGCCTCCTAAGTAAAAAGGTAAAAAGCGCATGGCGGGCCATTACGGTTCCATGCGCTTTTGTTTTTATATACGCACATCAATTATTTTGCCTAACGTTTATTTTTCTTGCCGGCTTTTTTTAGAAGCGGGACAAGTTCTTTAATAGAAGGCTGATAATCGGGTTTGGGGGCATTTTGTTTCAGCGGCTGCTATTAGATTGCAGCGAGTAATCACTCTTTGGATACATCTTGCCAGTAAAACCAGCATTGGTTCAATAACAGCACCTGTCGGCGGTTTTTCTCATTAAACGCCTGCATGATTTGTCTCTTTAACCACTTTGGCATGTTTGATCCTCCTGTGTATAATGGATGTAATGGCATTGTATGTTCAGGTGCCCGGGTTTGATTCAAGTAAGGAGTCGTTTTTGAAATGGAAGATAAAGAACTGCAGCAATTGACAGAGCAAATATCATTAAATTCCTTCCGAAAACCGTTTCGCCATGCGGCGGTCTTCAACAATAGGCTTCGCACCGTCGGCGGCAGATACATGCTCAGAAGCCATAACATTGAAATCAACCGCAAGTACTATGAAAAATTCGGCCTCGATGAGCTGATCGGCATCATTAAACATGAACTATGCCATTACCATCTTCATATAGAAGGAAAGGGCTATAAGCACAGGGATGCCGACTTCCGCAAGTTAATGAAAGAAGTCGGTGCGCCAAGGTTCTGTTCATCATTGAATGAGCCCGAAAAGAAAAAGGCCGGTAAACTGTATATCTTTCAATGTACACAGTGCTGTTTGGAATACACGAGAAAAAAGAATATGGACGTAACGAAGTATGTTTGCGGAAAGTGCAGGGGGAGGCTTGTCAGGAAATAAGGCGTTCAGGGCCCTGGAAGGCTGTACTCTTTCGTGTTTGTAGAATGGATCACTCGGCTCAGCAACGGTCATGAAATAAATGAAAAGTATTTTTAAAAACTCCCTTGACACTATAGTAGAACAACATTATAATCATAAGAGTCGATAAGAGATTACGACTTAAGAAAAAATATTATTCCGCAGTAGCTCAGTGGTAGAGCACTCGGCTGTTAACCGAGCGGTCGTAGGTTCGAATCCTACCTGCGGAGC
>CAKQBC010000160.1 GCA_934215995.1 uncultured Bacillus sp.
ATATGGTTCATCTAAGGACTCAAGGGTGATCTTCGGCAGCTTTCCTTATTCCGGGCTTTCACCATCCCCGGTTCGCTATTGCTAAGGCTTGATAAGCCGCGTACTGTCCCTGTCTACGTCTGAAATATTATTTAGCTTGATTAGGATTATATACGATAAATCGTATAAGAGTCAATATTACGCTTCTTCATTGAGCAATTTGTCAGTTGCATCGTTTTCAAAGTCCATCAAATGATCCCAGTCTTCATTCTTGATCAGGTCCAGCTGTGCCTCCACAAGCATTGTGAACCGCCTTCTGAATACTTTGGACTGCTTTTTCAGTTCTTCGATTTCCATTGCGATTTTCCTTGCTTTCGCAAGAGAATCATTGACTATGCGATCAGCGTTTTTTTCCGCTTCCTTAATGATCAGTTTCGCTTCTTTTTGGGCGTTCCGCTTAACATCTTCAGCAGCTTCCTGTGCCACCAGGATAGATTTATTCAATGTATCCTCTATGTTATTGAAATGACCGAGCCTTTCGTGCACACCGTTCAGTTTTTCTTCCAAGTCTCTTTTTTCCCTTAAAACAAGCTCATAGTCTTTCATAACCTGTTCAAGAAATTCATTCACTTCGTCTTCGTCATAACCGCGAAAGCCTTTGTTGAAACTCTTATTATGTATGTCCAACGGAGTTAAAGGCATCATTACACCTCCAAAAGATTGTCTATGTTTTTATTGTACGTTTCGATAAAACTTTTGTAAATCCTTCAA
The DNA here is from genome assembly GCA_934215995.1 of uncultured Bacillus sp. GTDB lineage: Bacteria > Bacillota > Bacilli > Bacillales > DSM-1321 > Bacillus_AD. The sequence goes on from CAKQBC010000160.1 coordinate 751, forward strand.
TTTTCATTTTTTTGTTTGCCGATTGTCAGCTTCCAGTTGTCTTTTTTTGTCTTACCGCCGATTTCAACGATCTGGAAACGCCCCAATCCTCTTATTGAGATCAAATCACCCTGTCCGCATTCGAAATCATTTTGGTCGACAAGCACATGATTTACTTTCACCTTGCCGCCCTTAATGAAATCCTGTGCCTTTGAGCGGGAAAGGCTGGTCATGGATGAGAGGATGGCATCGATTCGCAGGGAACTGCTTGTGGCCGATGCATGCTGCCAGTCATTGGCCGTTTCAATCGCCCGTGACAGGTTAACACGCGCAAGCGACACCCCGGCTTGTCCTATTTTTTCGACATTGGCGATCACATAAGCGGCTATTTCCTCAGCCAAAACGATTTGGATCCGCCCTTCAGAAATGAGGATATCCCCGAACTTTTCCCTGTCAATGCCAAGCGACATAAGCGTGCCCAGCACTTGGCTGTGCTTCAGTGAATGGAATTTTGTGTTTGTCGATATCTCCAAAAGAGCCAATTGAAAATCTTCCTTGCCAGGCTCCATATAAGCAGGATATAACAACACCCTTTTCCGTTCAGCATTTTCGTGCCCGCCTTCCATCGCAATGCGGCACTCATCATTTTGGCCTATGACAGACATGACTATTTGCTGTTCCCTCGGATCAAGAAAGGATGTAAGCTTAGATGAATAATAATCCTGCACGTGGGATTGCCATCCTAGTACATGGTTGATAAAAATCTTTTCTTCATCGCGAAAATGTTGGTATATACTCATTTTCTCTTCCCTTTTCATCAATGATTAACACCTGATCCGGCGATCCTGATGCCCGGCCTAAAACAAAAGGCCGGTTTCCGGCAAAACACCGCCAGGACCAGCCTTGCAATCCATTCAGTATGCTATACAATCCACCAATACAATTGAATTAGTCCTGTACGGGCGAAATTCAGGACAAGGAACGCAACGATCGGTGAAAAGTCCATCATGCCGATCGGTGGAATGAACCGTCTGAACACTTCCAGGTATGGTTCACAAATGGAACCCAAAAATCTTCCGATAGATGTATCCCTGGCGTTAGGGAACCATGACATTAATATGTAAACTATTAACGCATAGGAATAAATCTGCATCAACGAATCAATTATATTGAACAATAGAGCCATTTACTTACCACCTTAAATCATTAGTATCTTCATCATCTGCCGGCATGCCTGTAATGCTGCCTGAAACGTCTACATTATCAGGTGTGCACAAAAATATATTTGGCCCTACCTTCTGTATGTCTCCTCCTACAGCATACACGGTACCGCTCAAAAAATCCACTATCCGCTTAGCCTGGTCATGCGTAATGCGCTGAAGGTTAATAACTACGGCACGCTTCGACTTCAAGTGGTCCGCAATTTCCTGTGCTTCAGAATAGGCCCTTGGCTCAAATAAAATGACTTTTGAGGTTTTCTGTACACTTTGCAGGCTTACTACATTCTGCGGTCCGCCGGCACTCGCAGTTTGTCCTTTCGCCTTCTTTGGCTGAGGCATGGGTGCAGGTGATTCCTGCCTTACTTCAACTGTTTCTTCCTTGTATTCATATTCATCTTCCAAAGCAAAGTATGATTTGAATTTCGAACCGATTCCCATACTGTTTGCCTCCTTTTTTCATTTTAACCGACTAGTGCAGTACCAATGCGGATAAATGTCGAACCTTCTTCAATGGCAATTTCGTAATCATTGGACATTCCCATGGACAGTTCTGTGCAAGGTGCAAAATCAAGGTCCAGGCCGATAATCTCCCGCTGAAGCTCCTTCACTTTCCTGAAGCAGGAGCGGATGACTTCAGGATCCTCCGTTAAAGGAGCCATTGTCATTAATCCTACAATTTTCAGATTCTCGAATTCACGTAAACCTTTAATGAACGGGACTACGTCCTCAGGATTAAGTCCATGTTTCGACTGTTCACCGGAAGCATTCACCTGCACAAAACAGGCTTGTACAGCCGATGATCTCTTGTTGATCTCCTTAGCCAGCGACAATCTGTCCAGTGAATGGATGTAGTCCGCATGGCCGATGATTTCTTTTACTTTCCGCGTCTGCAAGGTGCCAATGAAATGCCAGACGGCACCATCCTGCTCCTGTATATGACTCTGCTTATTCAACAAGCCTTCCGCCCTGTTTTCCCCTATGTGCCTGATTCCCGCTTCCAAAGCTTCCTTTGTCCGCTCCTCGGACACATATTTTGTTACGGCAATGATCCGAATATCTTCCGAATGCCGGCCGCTCCGGGCGCATGCTTGTTCGATTTTCCCTTGTATGACTGAGAGGTTCTCTGTTACATTCATTTCTTCAGGCAATCCTCCTTCCACCCTATAAAGGCCATCATTCTTCCTGTTTTTCCATGATCCCGTCGATGAGAGAAGAACTCTTCCTTATGGCAGGATGTACAGAGAGATGAGACCTTAATATTCTTTACTCCTGCATTCCGAAGGATTTGGGCGTTCAATTGCTTAAGGTCCAGGTTATATTGGCCGGGACTAATTAAATTATATGGTTTTTCGCTATCTTTCGCCACTATTTTATCGACTGATGAAATGACGCGGTCATCGACTGCATAGCATTTCCCGCAAATAGAAGGGCCGATTGCGGCATGGATGTCCCCTGATTCAACACCAAGCGCATTCCAGGCAGCGACCATTTCAGCGGCAATTCCCGAAACCGTGCCCTTCCAGCCCGCATGGGCAACCCCCAGCAGTCGATGCTTCGGCGCAAAGAAATAGACCGGCACGCAGTCAGCATAGCATAGCGTCAGCAAAACGCCTTGCTCATCTGTATACATGCCGTCTGTATCTTTGAGTGCAGAGGCATAATCATTGGCTCCGCGCCCTTTGTCGGCCTTCGTGACTTTGGCGATGTTCGTCCTGTGCGTCTGTTCTGCCCCTACCCAAGCGGACACCGGAAAGCCTGTCAGCCCGGCAACAATCTCTCTGTTTTGCAATATATCTTCTTCCTTGTCATGGACATGGAAGGCTATATTCAATGCGGAGAAATGGCCCTTGCCCACTCCCCCATTCTTCGTTGTGAACCCTGCAGTCAACGATCCGTCCATTTCCGACCAGGAAGGGATCGTGAATAATTGCTCTGACGTTTTTACAAATACATCTTTCATTTCGACAATCCTTTTTTTCTTTATTTTAACATACAAACATGACAGCAGATAGACATAGCTTATTTTTCATCCACTTCATCCTGGATGGTCCGAAGCGGCAGATTCCTGTGGTCCACAAAGATGATGTCTGTCCCGATTTTCTCGATTCTGCTCCACGGGACTGTAATCTCATCCTCTCTCTGGAACAGGGAAGGCCATTTCCCCCCTGCTGATATGACCAGGCCTAAGATTTTTCCGGTTGCCATGTCAATTTCCAGGTCATGAAGATTCCCCATCTTTTTGCCGTCATTCATATTGACAATGTCTTTCGCTTGCAGATCTGAGATTCTCAAATTCAACACCCCTTTGCCCTGATATAACCGGCCGGCATCCAAGGAGGAAAGATGAATGCCTAGTTATACGAAATATATGACAAAGAGGAAGTCCTCATGAATGAAAGAAAATGAAGAGGGCTGCCGCTCCTACCCGCAGTAAGGTGAATTCCACGCCTTCCTTTCCAGCGGGTACAAGCGGCAGGTGTGGTACCGGCAATAAAAATCGCCTCCCCTGCTAAGGGAAGGCGATTTTATGTATACATTCATCAGAACTGGATATTTTTATTCATTTGCTTGATTGCCGCTTTTTCCAAACGGGATACCTGGGCCTGTGATATGCCTATTTCATCTGCAACTTCCATTTGTGTTTTCCCTTGGAAAAAACGCTTTCTGATAATAAGCTTTTCCCTCTCATTCAGCCGTCTCATTCCCTCTTTCAAGGCAATTTCATCGATCCATTGGGTATCTTTATTCTTTTCATCCCCCAATTGATCGACCACATAGATCGGGTCGCCCCCGTCATTATAGATCGGTTCGAAGAGGCTGACGGGATCCTGGATGGCATCAAGGGCAAATACAATGTCCTCGTGGGGTATATCCAGGACTTTTGCGATTTCTTCCGCAGTCGGTTCACGCGATGTCTGGCTCATCAGCTTTTCCTTTACTTGAAGGGCCTTATAGGCGATATCGCGCAATGAACGGGAAACCCGTATAGGATTATTATCACGGAGATATCTTCTGATTTCTCCGATGATCATCGGTACAGCATATGTTGAGAATTTTACATTCTGGCCCAAATCAAAATTATCAATGGACTTCATCAATCCTATACAGCCGACCTGGAACAAATCGTCGACATATTCACCCCGGTTGTTGAACCTCTGTATTACACTAAGGACAAGCCTGAGGTTTCCATTCACCAATTTTTCTCTCGCCGAGAGATCGCCTTGCTGCAATTCCGAAAAAAGTTTTCGCATTTCATCATTTTTTAGGACTGGTAATTTCGAAGTATCAACACCGCATATTTCAACTTTATTGCGAGACAAATTCTTTTCCCTCCTTACAGGGGATGCTGTACAAAAATCAGTATCTCCCCGGCAAGGAAAAATATGCACCTGCCTCCGCAACAAAAAATTAAGGAAAAATGGTATAAATCAGAGGCAATTTGTACAAGGAACAGCCTGAATGCCGACCTCTTTCAAGGAGTGCCTCGCCTTTATTCATTTGGCGTATATCCCCTCTCAAACCTCTTTAGGCCAAGCCTCCTCAGAGCACCGGGAAAGGCGCATATCTGCCCTATTCCGCCCGGCAAAGGCCTATACAAAAATAGTCGGCCGCACAAAGAAAAAAGCCCAGGAAATGTCCTTGGGCTATTGGCGGTCAGACCATTTTATTAAATTCTTTTCGCAGCCTCTTAATGATCCTTTTCTCTAATCTTGATATGTATGATTGCGAGATTCCCAACATATCCGCCACATCCTTTTGTGTCTTTTCTTCATCCCCCATCAGCCCGAAACGAAGCTCCATAATTTGCTTTTCCCTTGCCGACAGCTGATGAAGGGCTTTTTTCAGCAGCTTTCTATCGATATTGGCTTCCAGATCCTTCGTGATGATGTCTTCATCGGTCCCGAGCACGTCGGAAAGCAATAGCTCATTGCCGTCCCAGTCAATGTTCAACGGTTCATCAAAAGAGACCTCCGATCTTGTCTTATTGTTCCTGCG
>CAKQBC010000161.1 GCA_934215995.1 uncultured Bacillus sp.
GGATTTTTATTTTATGGATTGCGAGGAATAAATAGTGGCAAAGCAAAGAAAAGTAAAATACTTTGCAGATGATATAGAGAAAATCAACAAGATAGCCGTCGGAGACTGGATCGATCTCCGTGCTGCCAAGACGGTCGAAATGTCCAGGTTCGACTACGCACTTATTCCGCTTGGAGTAGGGATGAAGCTCCCGGAAGGGTATGAAGCGAATATTGTGCCCCGTTCAAGTACATTTAAAAATTTTGGGATCCTTCAGACCAATTCTTTCGGGGTGATAGACGAGTCCTATTCCGGCAATGATGATCAGTGGCATTTCCCCGCCCTTGCGATGAGGGATACAGTTATCAGGAAAGGGGACCGGATCTGCCAATTCCGGATAAACAGAAAAATGGAAAGCGTTGAAATTCTGGAAGTTGAATCACTGGATGAAGTCTCAAGAGGCGGATTCGGCTCAACCGGAAAAAACTAGGATGCCAATAATTGTTCTAGTTTGCCAAAACTTGAAAAACCTGCTATTATAAAGAAGAATTATTTTTGTTCTAAGATCAGATTGAGAAAGTATTGATATTTTCCGTCTACAAGAAGTGAGCAAGAATAGTAACAAAATGTGTGGATATCACACTGGGAGGCAACAAAAATGGAACAAGGTAAAGTAAAATGGTTTAATGCAGACAAAGGTTTCGGATTCATCGAGCGTGAAGGCGGAGAAGACGTATTCGTACATTTCTCAGCAATCCAAGGTGAAGGTTTCAAAACTTTGGAAGAAGGTCAAACTGTAACTTTTGAAGTTGAGCAAGGTCAACGTGGACCACAAGCTGCAAACGTTCAAAAAGCATAATTAAGGAAACGACCTATATGACAGGCCCTTATGATAAGGGCCTGTTTTTTGTGTGCCAAAAACGGAACACGGGAAATGCTGCATGCACTGGAGCCGCCAGAATGGATCTGAATTGATTCGAATCAGGCAGGCTTTTTTAATGTGTATAATATTCTTTAAAATGAAAAAAATTATTGTACATCCGTTTTATGTATGATATATTGTTTGCAGTAATCAGTGCAAACGTTTTCATTGATTTTGCTGAAATCTACTTGTCATATACTAGGATAATAGGATAAGTATAGGAATTACATAGTTGTTGGTTTTACAAAATTATGCATACGTTTTCTTGATTGCTACAAAATTTTGAAGTGGGGGAACAAAAAGTGGGGAATAAGAAATTTCTTACGGGTCTTTTTTCTATTGTCTTGATTCTGAGCATATTCGTAGCAGGCTGTTCGTCCGACGATTCTTCCGGCGACGGTGGGGACGGCGACAAAGTTGTCATTGATATTTTCCAATTCAAAGTAGAGTTTAAGGATCAATTTGAAGAAGTTGCGAAACAATACGAGGAAATCAATGATAATGTCGAAATCAACATCACAACTGTCGGCGGCGGCGAGGATTACGGCGCAGCATTGAAATCTAAATTTGCTTCCGGCAAAGAGCCTGCCATCTACAATGTCGGCGGACCTCAAGACGTAAAAGACTGGGAAGCTTCACTTGCAGACCTATCTGATACTAAAGCAGCAGAAGTAGCATTGGATGGTACGCTTGACGGCGTAACTGCCGATGGAAAAATTTTAGGGCTGCCATTCAACCAGGAAGGATACGGATTCCTGTTCAATAAGGAAATCTTCGAAAAAGCAGGAATCAATCCGGAAGACATCAAAGATTTTGCAAGCTTGCAGCAAGCAGTTGAAACATTAGATTCCAAGAAGGATGACCTTGGCATCAAATCTGTGTTTGCATTGCCTGGCAAAGAAAAATGGGTGACTGGATTGCACTTATCCAACACGTTCATCGCACCTGAGTTTGACGGAAATGTCGTAAATGCGTTCGAATCGGAAAAAGTCGACTTCACTTATGGTGACGCTTTCAAGAAGATCATTGATCTTCAAAACAAATATTCCGCACAGCCTACAGTAAGCCTGGATTACCAGCAGCAGGTTGAAGAGCTATTCTCACTTGGAAACGTTGCCATGATTCAGCAAGGTAACTGGGTATACAGTTCGATTGCCGGCATTGACCAAGAATTCGCAGACAACAATGTAGGATTGCTTCCGATCCCTGTTGAAGGCCACATCGAAGACAGCATTCCTGTAGGGGTTCCGATGTATTGGGGCGTAAACAGTGAAAAAGATGAAAAGGTAATTGAAGAATCCAAGAAGTTCCTTGACTGGCTATATACATCTGATGAAGGAAAAGAAAGAGTGCTGAACGACTTTAAATTCATTCCTGCATACGAAGGATATGATTCAAGCAAAATTTCTGATCCGCTATCAAAAGCAGTCTATGAATATTCAACTGAAGGAAAAACGATTGGATGGACGTTCATGGGCTATCCTACTGGCTGGGGTGAAAATGTCCTTGGTGTTGAGATCCAAAAATATTTGAGTGATGAAGCTGATTGGGAAGATGTAGTATCCGCGTCCCAAAAAGAATGGGCTGACAGCAGAAAATAAGCTCGGAGTCCAGAATGATGCAGAGGGGCACGCTTGTGCCGCTTTGCATCCTTTCTTTATTTAGAGGACATCAGAAATCACGGTATGTCTTTTTGGAATAAAACGATTCAGCAAGTTCAAATGCTTTAATCGAACAAGCCGGATGGTTCAACCAACCATGGAGGGCAGAAGGTTTCCTCCGCCAGAGAGTGAAACCGCAAACAGCAATGGTGTTTATGCAGGCACCCTGATTGTTGGTTGAACCAATCGGCACATACTGGGCATTCATCCATTGTTTATGGATTGAGGGGGAACCAGTAGACTCAATGGATACATATTTCATGGAATAAAGGGGAGGAGAAAGTTATGCGGACGAAAAGTTTTGCATACTGGCTGTTTTTATTGCCGGTGCTTATAGCTTTGGGTATGGTGGTCATCATGCCTCTTATCTACGGAATCTATTATTCTTTTACTGATTGGAATGGGATACGGGCCACTAAGTTTGTTGGCTTTGAACATTATTTGGAATTATTCAGGGATGAAAAATTCCTCAATTCTTTTTGGTTTACGGTTAAGTTCTCAGTTGCTTCGATTGTGATCATCAATGTGATCGGTTTGGGGCTGGCTTTGATTGTCACTTCGAAAATCAAGACGAAAAACCTGTTGAGAACCGTATTCTTTATGCCCAACCTGATTGGCGGGCTAATCCTCGGTTTCATCTGGCAATTCATATTCCTTAAAGTATTTTCAGCAGTGGGCCAGGCAATCGGCATGAGCCAATTAGAGGGCTGGCTATCCACTACAGAGACCGGATTCTGGGGCCTTGTGATCCTGATGAGCTGGCAAATGGCCGGATATATCATGATCATTTATATAGCCCACTTAGAAGGTGTGCCGCAGGAGCTTGTAGAAGCGGCGGAAATAGATGGGGCATCCATTTTTCAACGGTTCCGTTACATCATTTTCCCGCTTGTTGCGCCAGCTTTCACCGTCAGCATGTTCCTGACATTGTCCAATTCATTTAAGCTGTATGACCAAAACCTTTCATTGACGGGCGGAGGGCCATATGATTCAACGCAAATGATGGCCATGAATATTTTCAGGAGCGCATTCAATGAAAATGACATGGCTTATGCATCGGCGAAAGCTGTCATTTTCTTCATTGTTGTCGCTGCCATCTCTTTGATTCAGGTATATATCAACAAGAAAAGGGAGGTTGAGATGTAATGGGCAAAAAATATCGTTTTCCATTAGAAATATTGGGTATCTTGCTCGCCCTTATATGGCTTGCTCCCTTTTATTTAATGGTGGTCAATTCGTTCAAAACAAAGAAGGAAATCTTCGGGAATACGCTCAGCCTTCCGGAAGTCTTTTCATTTGAGAATTACAAGGAAGCATTTGAAAGGCTGGATTACTTCCAGACATTCTTTAATTCACTGCTGATCACAGGTGTGAGTGTATTGATCATCGTCATCTTTTCTTCAATGGCTGCCTATGCGCTATCCAGGAATAAGAGCAAGATGAGCAACTTCCTGTTCTTTCTGTTTGTGGCTGCGATGCTGATTCCATTCCAGTCCGTTATGATACCGCTCGTAACGATCTTCGGAAACCTGGATATGCTTAACCGCCCGGGAATCATCTTCATGTACCTGGGATTCGGAAGCAGCTTGTCCATCTTCCTGTATCACGGTGTATTGAATAGCATTCCTCAATCACTGGATGAAGCGGCGACAATCGACGGAGCGAACCGCTTCCAAATTTATTGGTATATCATCTTCCCGATGCTGAAGCCGATCACGGTAACAGTGGCAATCCTGAATACGATCTGGATTTGGAATGATTACCTGCTTCCTTCCCTCGTCATCAACCAGGAGGGCATGGAAACCTTGCCGCTTAAGATGTTCTTCTTCTTCGGGGAATATACGAAGCAATGGCATCTTGCGCTTGCGGGTCTGACGTTGGCGATCATACCGGTCATCATTGCATACTTCTTGGCCCAACGGCAAATCATCAAAGGGGTATCAGAGGGATCAATCAAATAATCGGCATAAACTAAACCCTTACTGAAACATTGAAAGGAGACCTGCATGGAAAAGATATGGTGGAAAGAAGCAGTTGCTTATCAAATATATCCGAGAAGCTTTTGTGATTCGAACGGAGATGGAATCGGTGACATTAATGGGGTCATCCAGAAGCTTGATTACTTGAAGGATTTAGGGATCGATGTCATTTGGCTCTGTCCCGTATATCCTTCCCCGAATGATGATAATGGCTACGATATCAGCGATTATGAAGATATTATGGATGAATTCGGGACAATGGAGGACTTCGACCGCCTGCTTGAAGAAGTGCACAGCCGCGGGATGAAGCTGATCATGGACCTGGTCATCAATCATACAAGTGATGAACATCCATGGTTCATTGAATCAAGGAGCTCGAAGGACAATCCAAAACGGGACTGGTACATTTGGCGAGATGGAAAAGACGGGGCTGAACCGAACAACTGGGAATCCATCTTCAATGGTTCGGCATGGGAATATGATGAAAAGACAGGCCAGTACTATTTGCATGTCTTTTCGAAGAAACAGCCCGACCTGAACTGGGAAAACGATGAGGTCCGCCATGAGCTGTATGCAATGGTGAACAGATGGCTAGACAGGGGAATAGACGGTTTCAGGGTTGACGCCATCAGCCACATCAAAAAGAAACCGGGCTTGCCTGATATGCCGAACCCAGAGAACAAACGGTATGTGGAATGCTATGACTATATGATGAATTATGAGGGGATCGGGGAATTCTTGAGCGAATTGTCCAATGCGGCTTTGAAGCGCCCTGGCATATTGACTGTCGGCGAGGCTAACGGAGTCGGTACGGATGAAGTCATGGACTGGGTCGGCGAGAAAGACGGATACTTCAATATGATCTTTCAATTCGAACACCTGAACCTTTGGAACAAAGGCACCGATAATGGCATAGATGTCCAGGAACTGATGAATATCCTTTCCAAATGGCAAAGCTTCCTGGAGGATGACGGGTGGAACGCCTTGTTCATAGAAAATCACGACCTCACAAGAAGTGTATCTGCACTGGGGAATGACGGGGCATATTGGAAGGAAAGCGCGAAAATGCTGGCAACCCTGTATTTCTTTATGAAAGGAACGCCGTTCATCTATCAGGGACAGGAAATCGGGATGACAAACCCCGGTTTTGAGAATATCGAAGATTACAATGATGTGGGCACCTTGAAACTGTATGAAATCGAACGGGCGAATGGTGTGCCGCATGAAGAGCTTATGGAAAGAATCAAGCAGACTTGCCGCGATAACAGCCGGACCCCTATGCAATGGGATGACGGGCCTTTCGCAGGATTCACGAAAGGCGGGAAGACGTGGCTGCGCATAAATGAAAACTATAGGCAGATCAACGTCGCTAAACAATTGAAGGATGAGGATTC
>CAKQBC010000162.1 GCA_934215995.1 uncultured Bacillus sp.
GGGGATGAAAAGGCAGCAGAAACGATAAAGGACTCAAAGGACATAATGGAACAGCTGGGAGGGGAAACGCCTGAAATAAAGGAACAGATAGCTGTCCAGGGAATTGAAGGTGCTGCGGTAATAGAAGCAATCGAAAAAGTGTACGGCTCCACCATTGATTTCGATGAATATGGTGTCCTGTTCTTCACCGATCAAACAAACGGAGATGAAGAGAATGCCATTTGGGCGGGATTCAAAAAGCCGGATGAAAAGACAGAAAAGGTGAGGGAACTTCTACAAAAACAAATAGACGAAGGCAAGATACTCGCAAAATATATCCATTTCTTCAAATCTCTATACACCGCCAACGATGCATACGCATTGCAGGATCAGGTCAGCAATAGCCTCAACAAGCTATTGGAAGCAAGCGGAGAAGACAGCACATATGCCTTGTCTGTCGATATCATAACAGGTGATATCAATCTTCAGCATGACGTGATCAGCGATGCTACCATCAATCAATTGAAGGCTCAGTATCCCGACCAGACATTCCAGGTTGAGAGCGGCGTGAAAATTGAACAGTATGAAGAGTAATGTCCGGATAAGATCCTGAAATAAAAAAGCTGCCCCTGCATTGGCATCCAACCTGGATGCCATGCAAAGGCAGCTTTTTATTAACGGCGGGCTGAAGCAGCCATGCGGATTGTTGTGTGGCGCATACCGCGGATCGCAATTGACAGAGCCCTGATATTATCCGGTATGGCTATGCCGGTGAAACCAGCGTCACCAATATGAAATACATCAGCACCTGCCCGCTTGGCGCTTAAGGCAATGGAGCGAATTGTCTCCGTATCGGCACCTTCCTGGCTTGTTCCGATTGCTGCCAATGTAAGCGCCCCTTTCCCTTTCACCATAGCAATTGCTTCCGCCAGCATGTCCTCACGGATTCCAGGTACAGTACCTGGGGCCGGAAGAAGGACAATATCGGCGCCTGCATCCACGAAACGGCCCAGTGCTTCCAGATCAAGCATACTGCCGTATGTTCCCGCACTGTGCATTTTCCCGGCAATGATCAGCCCTTGGAAATGGACAGCCGCAAGGGCAATGGCCCGCTCTATTTGATCGTTGGTAACCCCTGTTTTCGGATTGCCTGTCAAACAGACAAAATCACAGCCAAGCTCCCTTGCTTTTGCCAGTGTTTTTTCCGTCGCTGTGCGTCCCTCCGGCAATGAAAAAAGGTCTTCCAGTTTCTCTGCTTTTTCGTCGACCGGCTCGAGATTGATGCCGACCGGCAACCCTGTCAATCTCTTGATTGCCTGTATTGGGTTTTCTGCTGTTAACTGCTCCTCTTCCCCTCCGAACACCGATGATGCTGTAAGCCCTTTCACTTCTGGGCGAAAAACATCAAATACGTTCAGCAGGATCATATCTGCCCCAAACGCTTTCATAATTTCCGCATTCGTCACTTCTGGATAAAGGGGAGATGCAGCTGCCACTGTTTCGGCAATAACAGTACGGCCTTCAGTTGCCAAAATAGCCTGTTTCAATTCATTTTTCCCCATTTTCTCGAAATCGGAAGCACGGCAATCCAGAATTCGTTTCATATCATCAACTCCAGTATCTTTTTCTATTTATAAAAAGTATACCACCCTGAAATGAACAGATGTTTATTGCAAAAAATTCTGCATTTTTAGCCATCTCCTATTAGAGAAAATAAAAACTGATTGCACATAAACTAGGAGCCTCGTGAACAAAGCATATCGAAGCATATGGAGAAAAAATGAAAGGGTACGCACGAAACATAAAAGGTTCATTTCATTCAGCCGGAAGAACGCTCGCACAGGAAATATACATTAGGGACGTTCTTTTCCGCAGATGAACTGCATATGCCGCTCAAGTATTTTAATGTCTGCAGGTGTTTTCATATAAATCTCCCCGTCAGTATCCACATCACGGTTCCGCTCCGTTTCCAATGAGACCGTTTTTGCCTGCAGATATAGGACTTCTCCCTCTCCATGCTTTGTGGATGATTCCTTATTAAACAATATTTCCCTGAATGCGCCGAGACTTGAATTCTTAACGATAATCACATCGAGTTTACCGTCATTGCTTTCAATGCCTTCAAAAGGCAGCTGCGCCGTGCCTAAATAGCGGCCATTGCAGACCAGGACCAGGACAGCTTCATCTTCGATTACATGGCTATCGTATATTAGTTTGTATGAGAAAGATTCAGCTTCTTTTACCGTGCGGACAGCACTTATAAAATAGCTTACTTTTCCAAGCAGGCTCTTCTGGGATTCATCAATATTTGCCGAGGTTTCTGCAATCAGGCCGATACCCCAAAAATTCGAGAAATAACGATCGCCGGCTTGGCCGATATCCGTTGTGAATGTCTTTCCCTGTATAATCGTTTCTGCGGCAGCCCTTATATCCTGCGGCATTCCAAGCATGCGGCTGAAATCATTGCAAGTGCCCCCGGGCAAAATGGCGACTACAGGCCTTTTATCCAAAGGTGCAAGCCCATTGACACATTCATGCACTGTCCCGTCACCCCCTAAGATGATGACAATATCAGCCTCTTCCCCGTGCCTCCTGCATATGCTCTCTGCTTCCTTCGGTTCATTGGTCGGCATCAAGGCAAGCTCTTTTATATGCGGAGACAAGATCGGAACGCATATTCCAAGTGTATCTTCTATCCCTTTTTGGCCCGCATTGCCGTTATAGATTAAAATTCCTTTTTCCCAAAGCATACAAATTCCTCCCGCCATTGACATACTACCTGTTTATACCCTTTTTCCAGCGGACTCTACCTTCTCCAAAAAAAGTTACATCCAGCCGCCCCTTTTCAAAAAAGAGTTTCATAGCCACAAATTCATTCCTGACCTACCCCAAACCCTCAAAACGGGGATCCTAAGCAGTATCATACGGATAAAAAAATCCGGTACCGAAAACGGCACCGGACTGTTCCTTATTTTAAGCCAAACTTCCTTTTTTCGAGAAATTCCTTCAGATGCATTCGCTTCGGCTTTTCATATACTTTGCTCACATATGCGCTCCAGCTTTCATCCCTTGCCGATTGAGGCCGATTCCTGTAATAATCCAGCATCGTCCGGTCATATTCTTCGATGCATTTATCCTTTTTCGCTTCGATATATTCTTCGTCATGGACAATCGCCTCCAATGGAAGCCGAGGTTTAGCGCCAGGGAGCTTCGATGGTTCCGGATATCCGATGCACATGCCGAATACAGGGTAAACCAGATCAGGAAGCTTCAATAAATCACTGACCTCCTGGCTATTATTTCGGATCCCGCCGATGAAAACTCCGCCAAGCCCTTCTGATTCCGCAGCCAGCAAAACATTTTGGGCAATCAGTGCAGCATCAACACTTGCCATCAGGAAAGGCTCCGTATTATCAAGATTTGCCTTTTTGCCATGCTTCGTCCCGCAGTAATCAATCCTGGACAAATCACCGCAAAATGCTAGAAAGACCGGACATTCCTCTATGTATCGCTGGTTGCCGCAAAGCTCGGCAAGCTTGCTTTTCTTCTCTTTGTCCCTAATGACAATAATGGAATATGCCTGCAGATTGCTAGATGTGGAAGCAGACTGTGAAACTTCCAGTATACTTGTCAAAAGTTCCTTTGAAATCTCCTGATCCGTGTAACTTCTTACAGACCGATGATTCTGTATCAACTTCATTACCTCATTCATAATAATCCCTCCCTGCCATTCTTGTCTGTACTATAGAAAAAAGAAACCGATTTCGCAACGAAAACAACTTATCACCTCTTGTTTACCCTAAATCTGTGAGGGTATTAACAATAATAGATTGGCATTGTACCTCAAAAGCGAGAGTCGAAGCCAAAGTGTTTCTAATATAAACAGTTTTTGAAAGGAGATGTTTTGCATGAGCGGTGAATCTGAAAAAACTAAAGCAACCATCAATAAAATCAAAGGGGAAGCAAAAGATCAAATCGGCAACGCGACAAATGATCCCGACCTTCAGGCAGAAGGAAAGAAAGACAAACTGAAAGGAAAAGCACAGGAAAAAGTGGGGAAAGCAAAAGACCTTCTCGACTGATGTCCTTCAGGTATGCTTCAAACACAGCAAAAATGCTGTGTTTTTCTTTTTTGACAGGACATGTAAAGTTCGAAAGTTTATAATTATAGTAAAATACTTTACAGGAGGGCTTCATGATGAAAACAGCAGTGCTTCTTGTTAACCTCGGAACGCCAGATTCCCCAGACCGGGACTCCGTCAAGGTATATCTGAAAGAATTTTTAAGTGATCCCCGGGTGATTGATATGCCCAGATGGAAGTGGCTTCCCGTATTACACGGAATCATCCTTCGCACACGGCCAAAACAGTCGGCGGAATTGTACCGATCCATATGGACAGAAGAAGGTTCGTCACTAAGGATCATATCAGAAAAACAAAAGGCTGCATTGCAGAAAAGGATAGCCTGTAACAATATATGCGTATCGTTAGCCATGACGTACGGCAACCCTTCCATTTCTTCGGAGCTGGAGAAACTTCATGAACAGGGAATCCGCAAATTAATTGTCCTGCCTCTGTTCCCTCAATATTCATCGACCACTACAGCATCTGTATGGGACAGAGTGCAAAAAGCGATATCCGGCTGGAGGGACATTCCCGAAGTGCATTTCATCAGGGATTACCCTGAACACCCTGACTATATAAATGTCCTGAAGAAAAAGATAGTGGAAGCATCCAGACAAAAAGGGAAACCAGAATTCTTGGTTGTCTCCTATCATGGCATCCCGAAAAGATACGCCGATACCGGCGATGACTATCCGGAACAGTGCCGGGTAACGACAAAAGCACTCCAAAAACTGCTTCCGGACTACACAGTCATCGAAAGTTATCAATCAAAATTCGGCAAAGAAGAATGGCTAAGCCCATCTACCAGCAGCACATTAAGACAGCTCGCCCAAGCCGGCAAAAAACATGTACATGTCATCGCGCCTGCATTCACAGCAGACTGCCTTGAAACACTTGAAGAGCTCGATCATGAAAACCGGCAAGTGTTCCTCGATGCTGGCGGACAGGACTATACATATATCGAAGCTCCGAATGATGATCCTTTATTCATCGATTGCCTTGAAGACCTTGTCCGTCCCTACCTGACACCGGCAGATTCTGCTCTTCCCCATGTGGGTTCCTCTGCCTCTACTGAGGGAACACTTGGAGCCAATCGAAGGACTGCGATCTCGACTCAATGACAAGCTGCAAAATCTATCGGTAAGAAGGAACCTACCAGTTTAGGTTCTTTTTTATTGATGTCGAACTCGACTATTTATTTCCTTGGAAATGGTCGAATCTACTCGATATATGTTTCATGTGAAACATTTGTAGAAATTTGCAGATTTTCAGAAATAACAATCCCCCCTCTCGCCTACAGCTCCTGTACTTTTACTACCAAAAGTATATTCTAGACAAAAACCATTTTATTAAATTGCAGTCCTGCAACTATAATCCGTATCCTAAAAGGCTTCACTCCCCCTTTTTGGGCTTGTTCATTGCAAATCTCTCTAATATCATCATCCATAAAAAGGAAAAATTCTATGATTTTTGGAATATTTTTTAAATTAACTATTGATAATGATTATCAATTTCAATATAATAACGAAGAACTATTCATTATTCTGATTTAGGGAGAGAAAAAAATGAAAAAGTATTGGGCATTGGGGTTAAGCACTTTATTGGCAGTGAGCCTTGCTGCGTGCGGTGATGACAAGGCAGAACCAAAAACGGATGCAGCAGAAACGAGTGCTGCGGAAGATAAAAAAGCAAAAGAAGAAGCGTCTGCAGAACAAACGATTACATACCTTGGCGAAGAATACACTTTACCTGGTAAAGTGGAAACAATTGTGGCAGCAAGCCTTGAATCTATGGAAGACGCCGCTATTTTGGG
>CAKQBC010000163.1 GCA_934215995.1 uncultured Bacillus sp.
TCCACATCCTCCTTGTATGGGCTCTGTATTTGTTTTTCAGGGTTATTGAACAGTTTCTCCACAAATTCGAGATTATCGTGAATGTCCTCTGGCTTATTTGCATTTTCAGCGTGTCTTTCGAATATTCTCTCCAATTCACAAATATTCTGGTTTTTTTCATCCTCAGCAAGGGAACTGTACTGATCACATAATCTCCTTATCTGTAAAAGGTACCGTTTGATCGCTCGATGTTCATAAATATCGTAATCTTCTGAATAGGATATCGCATTTACTGTTTGTCGCCCTTTGATATATACATCCCGGATGGTTCGAGGAGTATACTTTTTAATCTTCCGCGCGCTTTGAAGTGTGTATTCTTGACGGAGATTGGTCTTGGGTGAAAGCATAATTTTTTTGACAACTGCCTTCATGTCAGAAATTTGTTGTGCCAAATCCGTATAGATACGCTCCCACTTGGCTGCAAAGCCGACCGAACCGCCTGCATCCATGGCTAACTCTTGTTGAATCCTAACCAAGTCTTTCAGCATCGCCTGATAATCCGCTTCTGATACGCTTGGTATTACCTTGACCCTTATTTTAAGAAGTTTTCCTTCAGAATGATACACATGAATATTCCATACGCCTGAAGACGTAACCTCATTGGCAGTATCAGCAAAGTCCTCCTCGCTGTTTTCCTTATTCCCTTTAAACTTTGCAGGGCAATAAAAACATGCCTGCCCATTTTGCGCATTGTCAGAGCCGGATTTCCATCTGGTATAGGCACCATCCTCAAAACCCGATTCGATTCTATCAATTTTTTCGTCAGCAGACGGTAAGAAAACAAGACTCGCCGAATGTCGGCCATTGATTTCTGGCATATATACAAACATGTGCGATTGTATTTGGAGGCTTGGCGGTTCCTGATCCAACTCAAAACTGGATATTTCCACATCTTTAGGGTAATACTGATTCATAGCCAGCTGATGAATGCCGACAACGCTTCGCTCTTTTTTCCTGACATTTTCATATTCAACATATGCAAGAGCGGCTTCCATTTTTTACCTCCACCAAAAGTTTACTTGCCCATCACTCCTTGCCATTCTATCGAATTTATCAACAATGTAGGAGTCTGAGCCGCACAGCTTTAATATCTCCGCTTTTACTTCTTTTCTGTTTTTGTCCGGCATGCTGTCGCATTGCATAAGAGGAAGAATTTTTCCTGCAAGTATATCAGCAGGTAAGCCTGACAATTCCTTTGGTTCAAGCATAGCTGCAAGCTGCCGTAAAAAACGATGAGAAAAGTGTATTTCCCTCAGCCCATCTACATCCTTATGATGTTCTGCTTGCTTGTTCCAAACGTCTAATATGTTCTTAATCGATTTTGCCAGTTCAACAGGATCTTCTGCTTTTTTCTCTGTGATTTCAGCACGATTCGATGTGCTGCGGATTTTTTTAAATTCAGCAGGTGTGATTTTAAGTTCTTCGACTGTATCGAACGAATCAATCTGTGTGTTAAGGTCAAAATTATTGCTGATTTCAATCATATAGCTTCTATCCAATACTTTGGGACTTATCCCCTTCGTGGTTTCATCCATGTTTAGCGTGCCGACAAACACAACATTATCCGGGATATCAATAACCGGCGGATAGTTTATGGCTTCATTCCATTGTTTGATAATGTCTGCAAATTCCGGGCTATTGCAATGATTAGAAATCCAGCTATCCCGTTGCGATTCATCAATTTCTGAAAACTCAGGATAGTATTTTGCGCAAATGAGAGCGGTCAACTGCTGAACGTTCGGTCCTACATACAACCTCAATTCTTTTTCTTCGGTTTCCATCGCGCTAAGGATTCCGGAAAAATAATACTCAATATGCGCAAGATTCATTTCATCCAAACAAATAAAGAAAATCTTTTCCGGGGTTTTACGCGCAGCCATCAACGCTTCAAGGAACGGAGTTGAAATATAGCGTCTATCAATAGGATTGTAGTATCCTAACAAATCCTGATTATCTGCCCAATTCGGCTGCACAGAAATAATCCGACATTCTGCTCCTATCGCTTTTGCAACAGCCGCCGGCAAACTTGTTTTTCCGCTTCCCGGTTCACCGGATAGAATAATCAACTGATTGGTAAACATAGCCATAAGGAATCGTTCAACGATGTGTTCCGCATCCTTGTAAACCAAGTGTTTGGCACTTGCTTTCATATGCGCTTTCGTGTGGCTGATCAGATCAATGAATGTTCCCGAAAAAACTGAGGCTTGTTCGTCCCTCGGCTGAACCGCGCCGTAGTCAGCTATCAGACCGATTTGCCGTAAGAAGTCCTTTTTCTGCTGAAGTTCAGTTATTTCTGTCCTTAATTTTTCTGATTTTTCTTGCAAATTTGGAATTTCCAGTGCTCTCTTCAGTTCTTTATCTATGTAGTCATAATACTTAGCAAAAGTTCTTTTTTTATCTAATAAAATTGCCGCCATCATGTCATTTCTCGACGCATCATCTTTTAATCCATACGAAGCAAAAGAGCGAATCGTATCAACACATAGCATACTCAGTCTTCCCACCGTTACAGAAAAAAGCACTTTCCCCGTTCCAACCCCTTTCGCTATTTTTGTATCGCAATAGACTACAATTTCGCTTTTATAAGTCATATACGAGGTAAACTTATACGGATATACCTTTATTTCTTCCCCAAATATATGTGATACATTTGTAACAAAATTTGAAGTACTCTCACGGTTTGCTTCATTCGATGCCAGATCGCCAATAAATAGATTTATTCCATCTTGAATCGGTGGTTTTTGCGCCTCAAATATCTTTTCTAAAACATATTCGACTTTTTCGCTTGGGCTATCGATTTTTTCAACCGCTTGCTTAAATTCAAAAAATTCCATGTCATTCTCCTCACTTTAAATAATTCTTTGAAATGTCGTATATCTTCAGCTCGTTGACACAAGCAAACTTGGCTTGAATAGCAAAACTAAGAAATTCAGCTATTCTTTCGTTCGCAGAAAGGGCTATTCCCCCCTTCGGGGGAGAATAGCTTTTTGTCTACAGTCTGTATCTTTTCCCTTTTCGCCTGTTGTTCGGGCTGTGGAAATTTTTCCATCCTCTTTTCAGGTATCTGGTTTCTGTGGACTGTCTCACATGTATTTCGATATTCCTGCTCGGTCTGCTTCACTTTTTCTGCATCCCGAGTCATACTGTTCAGCTGTCATGCTGACCGCAAATAAATAATCGTCACATTCTCCGGATGCTCCTTGGTAATCCCGAGAGCCTGTTTATACAGCTTTTCAGCATTTGCAGTTTGCCGTTTGCTCGACAGCAAATGCTTAAAATTCCACAAAACTATGTTCCATGGACAACCCATTCTGCGTTCGCTAATCAAATTTTCTGTAAAGTACGCATTCCCCGTCAGAGCGGCATTCATTTGCTTTTATCGTCGTCTTCAAAATCTCCGCTTTCATCCAAATACAGTTCAAACTGCATAGAGGTCATTTATATCCCCATCCCCTCATTATTGTCAGTATAGCACAATTTTTGTCCTTGTGAAGAATTGAGAGAAAAAATGGCTGCCAACTCTTGCGTCAGCAGCCTTCTCATCACAAATATGTATCTTTATCGTCAAACAGTCCATCCCACGTCTCACCGACTTTTCCTTCGCCGTCTCGATAGTGGTTTTCCTGACCGAATAAGCCTGTCCAGCTCTCTCCGACCTTGTTGCCGTTTGCATCGTAGTGAATCCGGTCAGCAAAAATCCCCGGAGCACTGCTTCCGACATAGTTGCCATCCGCATCATAATGATTTTCTCCGCCGAAAAATCCCTGCACGCTCTCGCCGACCTTGTTTCCATTTTCATCATAATGGATTGTCGTACCAAAAAGCCCGTGAACACTGTGAATCTTCTTGCTCATTCAGAATTCCCTCCTCGCAATATACACTCAGCTGTTTTCGCAGATATCTCGGCATTTTACAGCATTCCCTGCTTCTTCAATGACCCTATGCACACCAACAAGAATAGTGTACAGAAAAAAACAGTCGGCATCATCCATCTAAAAATTCTGTGTCTCACTTCACGCCGCTCTTCGCCCATGAAAACATTACCCAAATACGCAACAAGCATGACATTCTCAGCCACCATCACGACAAGCATACCCAGAAAAGATGTTTTATAAAGAAGCTCCCAGATATTTTGCGGCTGAATTCGGATCGTCTCCTGTATGAACTGCCATAAACCCTTTGCAAATGCTATCTTCCCGTTTATCGTTTGCGCTGCTGCACTCATCAATCCCATCTTCCGTTTCCTCCCGCCTTTTCTCTTTAAAGCATACCATACTCTACATACGCAGTCATTCAATCCGTAATTCAATCCTTTAATCATATAGATGGCTTTTCCCTTTTTAGCTCATTTAAAAATACTTTCCTGATTTTCATTTCAAGCAGAAGTTCAAGCCCTCTCATTCGTTCCTTTTCCCAATCAGGCCGCTTATCGTCGCTTCTCTCTGAAAGAATTTCCTGACGAAGCTTGTCTGCGTCCAAATCAAAGTCCGCGGTGTTTAAAACGTCCGCATACAGTTCAAACCACGCCCGATAAAATGCGGCAGGCTGATAAACCTTAAACCACGCGATTCGAAGACTTGCAAAGACATACGCTGCGGCATGCGCCTTACAAGGCATATCAATAACCACTTGCTGTGCTGTTTTCACTCCAAGGAACGCAACTTGCCTTAACATTTCATCCGTTGTTCTGAAATACATCGTCCCCGGATTTTCGTCATCCACACGCCCAAGATTGTACTGATATACGCTCCTGCAGGCGACATAGTATCTCTGAGCTGAGGATACGCATCTGCCCATTTCCTCTTCATGCGCTCCATCGCCTTTCGTTCTTGTCATCAGTATATTACCGCCACCCCCTCACGTGTCAACCTGGTATTATACCAAACGAAAAGTGTTCTTGTTAGAGCCATGTTTTACAGCAATCGTTCAATAATCCACCGCAACAGAATGACTATGATGGCGATTAAGAAAACTCCAGAAGGTGTCTTGCGCCTGCACATCAAACCGGATTATCCGCAAACTGGCAAAGTGCGGCGTCACGTTGACCTTTCTGTGGGAAGAATATAACAAAAGATGCGAGTTGGCTAGCCCTTCCCGCATCTTTTTTGTAAATTTTCTCAGGGCTTATCCCGACAGCCCCTGCGTTTATTTCTCTAAAACCGGAAACCTCGCCGGCGCACCGCTTAGAGCACCTTATCGAGGAATTCCTTCGCTCTTGCCGATTTCGGCGTAGAGAAGAATACATCCGGCGGCGCATCCTCAATCAGTGTACCCTCGTCAAGGAAGCAGATGCGGTCGGATACCTCGCGGGCAAAACCCATTTCGTGCGTGACAAGAATCATCGTCATGCCCGTTTCCGCCAGCTTCTTGATGACGTCCAGCACCTCCTTAACCATTTCGGGATCCAGTGCCGAGGTCGGTTCGTCGAAAAGGACGATGTCCGGTTCCATCGCCAGCGTGCGCGCAATGGCAACGCGCTGCTTCTGTCCGCCGGAGAGCTTGCCCGGATAGGCGTCGATTTTTGAAAGCATGCCCACGTCGTTGAGCAATGCGCGCGCCTTCTCAACGGCTTCCTCGCGCGATACCTTGTTGACCTTCATCGGCGCGTAAATCATATTCTCCAGCACCGTCATATGTGGAAAGAGATTAAAATGCTGGAAAACCATGCCTACCCGACGCCGCACGGAGTAGGTATCTTCAAAGTGGTCTTTTACAATCTGCTTCATCAGATGGTTGTAGGCGTTGCCTTCGTGCGGCTTGAGCAGGTCTTCCTTTTTGATTTTCATGATGGCTGGCTCGTCGTCCATCCCCTCGGCGCGCAGGGCTGCATAGGTATGCGATGCGCGGATCACATCCCAGTGCAGATAGGG
>CAKQBC010000164.1 GCA_934215995.1 uncultured Bacillus sp.
AATCAAGAAACAGAGTTACCTTCCTTCCATACAGTCTGCTGCCGATATGAATAATTTATATTCTTTACAGACGGAAAGCCCGCTCGGCATCTATGACCTTGACCGCATTTCAGGAAGCATATCCTTCACGATCGGCAATGAGAACGATCAGTATGAAGGCATCAATGAGCGGATCAACAAGATGAATGGAATCATCCTTACGAAAGACGACATCGGGCCATTCGGGAGCCCTTACGTCGACTCCAAGCGGACAATGGTTACTAAGGAAACAAAGAATGCCATTCAGTTCATGTATCTCCGTCCTTCACTGACGCTCGGGGAAAGTGAAGGCATCGCTGCCTCCCTGATGGAGTCGTTCATCAAGGTCAATGGCGGTCTTGGCGAACTGAAAATCCTTGGTTGAGTTTTGCTGAACTTCGGTAAAAGCTAAGAAACATGCCCTTCATATATGGGCATGTTTCTATTTCAGTATACAATAAAAAACGCAATACTTCGTTCTCTTGTGTAACGAAATACTGCGTTAGTACCTATGTATGGAGCGGGTGATGGGAATCGAACCCACGACATCAGCTTGGAAGGCTGAGGTTTTACCATTAAACTACACCCGCAGCTTTTTGTCGAATCTTGTATGTCCCTGACAACAAAATTTATTATAAATGCTTTTTTGATGTTTTGCAAGAGTTATATTCATAAAATATTCATCTCACCTTAAAAAGTTTAACACATTTATAATTCCATCGCCAATATCATACTTTTCTACTACTTTACCATATGTCCGTAGAGAAAAACCACAATTTCACTATGAAATTGTGGCGTTTTTATGGCTACAAAGATTTCAATATCATTTTCTTAAGCAAAGGCGCAAAATAATCCGGAAGGTCAGATACCCGAGGGACAATAACATGTTCGCGCCCATAAATATTTGACATAATCTGTTCTTCACTTTCCCCAATCGCTCCGTCTGCCAAAAACAGCCCGATCACTTCCATTCCTTTTTTCCGCGTTTCAAGGACTGACTCATGTGTATCTACGATGCCATTGCTTTCATATTGGTATGCGGCCGGCTCCCCATCAGAAAAGACCATCAGGAAACGGTTCTTTTCCCTTCTTTTCGCAAGCATTTCCGCCGCCACGCGGATGCTGAAGCCGTCCCTGTTATCTTCCTGCGGTTCAAGCAGCATGATTTCAGGCCCGGAAGCAGGCAATACCGATTCATGGAAATCATGTATGATATGAAAATAATTGGGCTGATAGCCCTCTTTTGCATCGTTCGCATCTTCCCAGAATCCGATGATCGAATGGGGTATGCCCAAGCGTTTCAGCACTTCATGGAATAGGATGATCCCTTTTTTCGTTTCATCCATTTTATTGTGCATGGAGGCTGAGCAATCGACAAGAAGCATAAAGGCCGCATCGATTTCCATGGAAGGTTCATCTTTTTTATAAAAGACCCGCGGCGACCGGTCGACAACGAGCGGCAGCAGCTTCTTGGACAGCCTTCCGAACAGCAGGTTTCTCCGCTTAGCGTTCATTTTATGCTCAAGCGCCTTTTGGATCGTATTTGCGAGACGCCTTTTTTCTGCCTCGATTTCCTTCTTGAATTGCTGATACAGATTCTTATCCCCATCAGAAGGCTTACCGGCTTTCTTCAGGATCTTGGCCGCGTCTTTATTCCGCTCCCCATACGGGGCCTGTGACTGGCTGCCTTTTGGATCCTCTTGCTTATCCAATGACTCCAGCTTGGAGTAATCCTTCTTCTTGCTCATCCCGGAAGAGCCCTGGACCATTGCCATCGCCTGGTCGGCCTCATCCGATTCCCTGGCGCCGCTGCCCATCATTTTCGTTTTCGTCCCGTGCTCCAGCTCGAATTGCAGGAAGGTCTGATTGGGACCGCTGTTCTTATTTTCCCTATGCCAGGTGGAAAAGGTCTCACCAATGATTTCCTGCCCCTCCTCATCGATATCCTCCCGGTCATCATTGCTGAGCTCAGGATTGCGGGTCAGCTCATCAAACAAGGAATGATGCGTATCATCCGGCGCACCTGAAATCGGAAAGATAAAATATTGATTCAGCTGATCCTCATATTTTTCTTCCAGCAGAAATACGATCCTGCCTGATATTCGGGCAGCATCAGATGTACTCCTTGCTTCAAAAGCTTCATACAGCAATGGTTTCAGCCTTTCCAATTCCTCAAGCTGCCCGCTCGTTGCCTTCGGAAAGACCGGGTCCGGGACTTCCGATTGCAAAGACAGGAACAAAAGGCAAAACAGTTCATCGAGCGGATAACTTTTCGTTGCATTCGTACCAAGCTGCGTATCAAAGTAATGGCGGTAATGCCTCCTTCGTTTATCGAACAGCTTCCTCGTTCCCGGACGTTCTTTTTTGATCATCTCTTCAAGCCTCATATCTTCTATGGCAGTGAACAGATTGGCTGCAAAATAAGGGAGGGATGTTTCATTTATCACATCCTTATACTCCTTCATCGCATGCATGTCCGAATGCTTGATGGTGCCGATTGCCCGAAGGAAGACATCCGTTTTCAGGCCAGCTTCCTTTTCATCCTTTTGGACATTGTCCCAATGATGGCTCGCAGCCACCTTCTTATCCTTCACATCGACCAGCATCCCGTAATTATACTCGAACCCAAGCCCTGGGATGCCCGACACGACAGAAGCCAAATCCTGAAGCTGAAGAAAGAGAGCCGTATCCACCTTTGCATCATTAAACATGATTGGTTTCATCGTTCTTCCTCCCCCGCTCAGTAGGTTTCCATTATATTGTTGACGAATTCACGCTCCCGTTCCTCTGAAAGCTTATCCGTGATTGCCCTCATGACAGCACGTTCAGGCACTATGACTGTGCTCAATTCACAGGCATACAGCAAAGACCGGATTGAAGCTGCGTCTTCGTCCAGTTTCCCTTGCCGGACAGCTTCCACCAGATCGGCAGAAAGCCGGACAAACATGTCGACCAGTCTGCCGTCCCTCAGCTTCGTTTGCGACAGAATCACCCGCTTCAACTGTTCGCCTTCTATATAAGGCACACGGATGACAACAAACCGGTTCTTCAACGCTTCATTTAATGGCGTGGTCCCGATGTAGCCTTCATTGATCGCCGCAATCACATTGAATCCCGGTTTTGCCGTTATGACTTCACTCGTGAAAGGATTCGTGATCCTCCTTCTGTGATCGAGCATCCCATGCAGGATCGGCAATGTATCCGGATTCGTCATATTTATTTCATCAATATATAAAAATGCCCCGTCCTTCATTGCCTGCACAACCGGCCCAGGGACGAATTCAATCTGCTGTTTGCCTTCCTCATAAGCGATTGTTTTATGTCCAAGAAGCGCCTCCGCATCCAAATCGACCGAACAATTGACACTGAACATCGGCTGATTGAACAAGTGCGATAAGCTTTCCGCAAGGACCGTCTTTCCGCTTCCGGTGGGGCCTGTCAGCAGGACATTCATACCCATCGATAAGGCCGCAATTGTATCCGTGATCAGTTCATCATTCGGGGGCAAATATCCCGATTTCCCGATCAGCCAGCTGAATTCCGATGCCGTTTGCCTTCTTTTCTCTTCAAGCAATCCCTTTATATTATCAGGTATATAAGTTGCCAGTTCCATTCATAATCACCCTTCTTATGGAAGTCCGTATAAAGGTACATGATACACCAAGCGAAGAGTTTCGAGATAATGATATGCTTTGCCGAAAACGGTAACTGCCGCGCTGGAAAAAATGTTTTATCCAATCTCTAGTGGGAATAACAGGAATACAGAAACACGTCAATCAGCAGGTTTCTGAATTTCAACTTCTTTTGGCCGATCTTCATAAAAGCCGCTCACCGGCAAAATAGATTAAGGAGGGATTTCAGTGGCAGAGAAAAATGAAAAGCGACTCGAAACAATCCAAAGGCAATTTCAGGACGAGCAGCAAAACCAAAGCTCCCTGAAAGAAGGACGGACTCCGGACGAACAAAACAGATTAAAAGACCAGGAAAACAGAAGGGCATAGAAATAGGGCTGCTCACCGCAGCCTTTTTTTATGCCTTTTTTGCTTGCCAGAACCGGCCCGCTGATTGTTACGCCTGCATAATATCAGCCTTGCAGTGGAAAGATGTTGGATAGATGCGTAAACGGAAATCTACATCAAGGAGATTTATCATATGAAAGAAAATAAATGGTTCGCATTGGCATCCAATTCATTGCTTATGGGCATGCTGTTGGCCCTTGTCGGCGGTTTTTTGGATGCGTACACATATATCACAAGAGATGGCGTTTTCGCGACGGCCCAGACAGGGAATACCGTACTGTTTGCGGTAAGGGCTGTAAGCCCTGACTATGGAAGCGCACTTCAGAACGTGCCTCCTTTTCTTGCTTTCATCGCCGGCGTGCTTGTTGCAGAGCATCTGAAGGAAAAACTCGATAAGCATAGGCGTGCTGTCCTTATTCTGGAATGCATCATTCTATTCATTGTAGGCTTTTTGCCAGGAAGCGTCCCTAATATGCTGATCACCATCAGCATCGCTTTTGTTTCTTCCCTGCAGATCGGCACGTTCAATAAACTTGAAAACTGGAGCTACAATTCAACGATCACGACCGGCAACCTGAGGACTGCCAGTTCAGCCTTCTATGTCGGGTACATAGGCAAGGATCCGGAAGCGAAAAAGAAATTTATCTGCTTTGGCGCCATTATCCTTTCTTTCATCAGCGGCGCTCTGCTCGGGACTTTTTCAAGCGTTCATCTGGGATATGCAGCCGTGTGGATTCCATCAGGAATCATACTCGCAACCGTTCTTCTTTATCGCAAAAAAAGAGCAAAGACAAACAGTTCTCCAGAAACTGTCCATTGACATGCTTCACTATCGTATCCCTGGCCCTAGCGGAACCCCCCTAGGGCCTTCTTCATTTGCTGTAATCAGAGCTTCTAACTCCAGTGCCCCATCAATCATGTCCTCTAGCATGTCCTCGGATAGCGCTCCCTTCACTTCCTTTAAAATTCGGCCATCTTCCCCAATGAGAAATGTTGCCGGCAGTGTGGTTACACCATATGACTCTGTCACTTCCCCGTACCTGTCAAGCAGGACAGGAAAAGATACCTTCGTTTTGGAGAGGAAGCCGCTCACAAACTTTTCCGGTTCGCTTACATTGATAGCCGCCATTTTTACTCCCCGTTCTTTATATGAATGATATACAGATTCGAAAAGGGGGAGCTCCTCCTTACAAGGCTTACAATAGGTAGCCCAGAAATTCACAACAAGCACTTCTCCCCTTGCATCTTCAAGACTTACATCTGTTCCAGCCATATCAGTAAGGGTGAATGGCGGAGCTGCTTCTGATACCGGTTTTTCCCTGCTTCCGATGCCGGCAACCAATGCATAGGCCACCCCAATCAGCAAGCAGGCAGTGAAAAAGCACCCTATCAATTTGTTCTTCATTTAGAGGCCGCCTTCAAATTGGTCCAGAATAATAGCCTTCGTTTAATTCTCTCAAACAAAAGCATTACGGCCAGGATGACGATACTATTGAAGAGGATGCCGGCCAGGACATTTCCGTATTGTGAAAAGTCAGCATAGTATTGGATGAAGTGGCCCATACCTGATTCGGCTCCGAACATTTCAGCAATCGCCAATATTAAAAACGAGAAACAAAGGGAAGTGCCGGCTCCGCTCAATATATGCGGTGAACTTGCCGGAAGCAGGACTTTGAAGATGAAGTCAGCCCCTTTTAGGCGGAGCGTCCTGGAATTATCCAAGTAATGCTTATCAATCAGCAGCACGCCTTGGATGGTGCCGAGAAAAATTGGCCAAAAAGCCCCTATATAAATCAAGAATGCGGATGCCGCCTGGAATGTAGGCAAAAGGACGATTGCATAAGGAATGAACAACGTCGGTGGAATAGGGC
>CAKQBC010000165.1 GCA_934215995.1 uncultured Bacillus sp.
GTGCCAAGGACCGTACTTGCTAAGCCTCGCTCCATCATTTTGTAAACAGACTCTTTAGACGTTAAGAACTTCAAAAAATCAACTGCCAGCTCTGGATTTTTAGCTTTAGCCGGTACATAAAATGCTCCTCCCCACCCAGATGTGATTGGTGCAGCATTGTTTTCTTCTTCAGATTGTTCGGACCAGCCAGGCTGATTGATCGCTCTTAATTCAAAATCTTCTGGAATGACATCCTGCATTTCCCCTTCAAGCCAAGTTCCTGCAGTGGTAAAAAGGGCGTTGCCTTGGAAAAATTGAGTTTGGGCTTCAATATGAGACAACGATAAGGTACCTTTCAACAGGTATCCTTCATCCTTTAAACTTGAGGTGATTTCCGCAGCCTCCAAAAATGCTTCGTGTTTCCAAGCACCCTCTTTCAAATTGAATGCATCGTTCACAGCCTGGATGCCGCCAATTTTTTGGACGAGTGGCAAGTAGATTCCGTAAAAATAATAGCCGGGATGCTGTCCTTGAAGAGCAAACACTGGGATATTCTTCTCTGCCGCCTTGTCTTTCAAGGCTTCAAGCTCCTCCCAAGTTTCAGGTACTTCCCAGCCATTTTCCTCAAATAACTTTGAATTATACCACCACACATATCCTGTTCCAGCTTGCAATGGTATTCCATACGTTTTTCCTTTGGACTGCAGTTTGAACTGCTCCTCTATAAAGCTATCCTTCCATGTAATACTTTCATCATCAAATGATGGTTCTTCTAAATATTCATCCAATGCAAGGATTTCTCCCTGATTCACCAAGCCTTGAATATCAACACTTGCTCCAGGGTTAACTATGTCAGGTACATCCCCTGACACGAATCTTGTTTGGAGTTGGGTGTGTATATCCGGTGATGCTGTAATGTTTATCTTGACACCGGGATTTGCCTCTTCATATTCTGCAGCGCTTCTTTTAACCCAATCAGAACCAAAACCGCCTTCAAACATCATTAAGTTTATTTCTTTATTGTCTCCGTTGCTGGATTTTCCGTTAGATTCAGTAGAATCATCGCTGCAAGCCGTCATTAACAAGATGAGTAATAATAAAGCTACTAGTTTCTTCATCACTTTTTCCTCCTTATTATAGACATACAAACCTTTGAGCAATTATCTAAACTGAATCAATTTCGTCAACGTCGCGGATGTTTGGTCCGCGAGTGCCGAGAATTCAGATGGAGCCTCATCAAACTTGATTTCTTCTGTAACGAATGTACTGACATCGATTCTTTTTTCGGATAGCAAACGGATATACTCTTCAATATTCCGCCCTTCAGTCCAGCGGACAAAACCGTATGGATAATCAATGGCTTCCGCTTCATAAGTACGGTCATAGCGGCCAGGTCCGCCTGCCCTCGAAATGAGTATCCGGGCTTCCTTCCCAAACATTGGTTCTCTTGGGAAATCCGGCTCAATATCGCCTACTATAACAACCTTCCCTTTATTCCGGATCCAGTTCAGGCTCTCGGCCGTCAAAGTGGAACGCTTGCCGCCTATGCATAAAAGGACCGCATCTGCCCCATTCTGATTTGTCAGTTGAAAAACGGCCTTTTCCATTTCCTGAATAGACGAAAACGAATGGATTGTACGATCGCTTTTCAACATTCCGGACCGGCTCTCGTGAAGATCGCATGCAATTACTTGATAGGAAGCTGCATTGCCTATTTTGGCGATCATCTGCCCGAGCAAGCCGAGCCCGACAACCACAAGCGTTTCACCAAATTGCAATTCGGCAGTCCGTAAGGCATGAATGGCAATCGCACCTATACCTGCCAAGGCTGCCTCCTTCGGTTCTACATGCGGGGGTATCTTGGCATACAGCGTTTTCGGCACCAGCAGGTATTCGGAATGGCTGACATATGGGGCACCGTAGCATGCAACCAGGTCGCCTTTCTTCACATTTTCGATTCCTTCGCCGCAATCCTCAACAATTCCCATGGCGCTATATCCAAATGCGGTTTCTTTCCCTTCGCTGTTCGCAATGATTGATAATTCAGTGCCCGTAGAAATGGCCGAGTACATTGTTTTCACCACAATATAGGATGGGATGGCAACAGGTTTTTCTGCCTCGGCGATTATGACTTTTTTATCGGTTGCCAGCAATTTTCTCATACAGGTTTCATTCCTCTCCGGAAGCTAATTAGAAAGCCATTTGTTTAGATTTTCTTTAATAAATTCGTCATCTGTGAGATGAGGGTAGCTGGCATAAATGCGATCGATTTCTTCCGATTGGCCCGGGCTCAGCTTTTCTTTGTCCATTAGGCACCAATTGCCCTGCAGCAACCCGCTGCGAGATAACACTTCATTAATCCCGGCAATGCTCCCTTTGAATTGATTGCTCGCATCGAACAAGGCAGCATTGGCATCAGTTATTTCCTGGCCCAGCACCAATAAATCCTTCGGAATATGGGTATCTGACTGGGCTCTCTTAATTTCACTGAACAAGGAGACTACTTGCTTCGTCCATACGGCCCAATGCCCTAATAGCCCGCCGACGATTCGCTTCTCTACTGTCCGGTCCCCGACTTTGACCCTGTACGGTGTCAAAAGATCAGCGACAATGTTGTCGTCATTGCCTGTATAAAGGGCAATCTCTTCATTTCTTTCCGAGCTGCAAACAGCCCGGACAACATCAAATGTTTGGTATCTGTTAAAAGGCGCCATCTTAATGGCATAAACGCTTGGAATATCCGCAAACCGTTTCCAGAAGTCAAAAGAGAATACTCTGCCGCCGACCGCAGGCTGCAGGTAAAAGCCTACCAGGGGAATCTCTTCCCCTACCCTCTCAGCCCTTTCGATCAATTCATCTTCCGTATAATCGTCGAGCCCGCCCATGCTGAGAAGCCCTAAATCGTACCCGATCTCCTTGCTGTATTTCGCCTCTTTCACAGCCTGTTCAATAGGACCGCATATACCTGCGATTTTGATAAAGGATTCAGGAGCATTTGCTTTCTCCGTTTCCTCAATCGCCATTTTCAATACCTTTTCAAATAAATTGAACTCAGGATCCCTGATTTCGAATTGCGTTGTGTGGACGCCGACCGCCATCCCTCCGGCACCGGCATCGATATAGTACCGTGTCAAAGCCCTCTGGCGGGTTTCATCCAATTGCTTATCATTCGTAAGCGCCAGCGGATGGGCAGGGATGACGACACCTTCGTGCAGCTTATTTTTCACCGATTGTTTTACCATTTAGAAGGCTCCCTCCCTCTCCTGGAAATGTGTCGGCTTATTGCTGGTTTCTCCGCCTGCCTCAACCCATCCGGCGATCAGGTCGACCATCTCCTGTACGGATACTCTCGGATACCCGAATAACTGATGGGCTTTAGCGGCATTGTTCAGCAGTGCATGCGTATCTTCCTCATTCACAAACAGCGCTTCAACTCCAAGCCTTTTGCTGAATTCCCCGGCAAGCCATCTGACCGATAAGGTTTCTGGTCCTGTGACATTCAGGATTTGCGGCGGATGATCAGCATGCAGCAATGACCGGATCGCATACTCATTCGCATCGCCCTGCCAGATGACATTCACATTCCCCATCGTTAAATCGATCGGCCGCCCCTCCTTAACCGATTTTGCAATTTCCAGCAAAACGCCATATCGCAGATCAATGGCATAATTCAGCCTGAATAGTACGAGCGGAGTTTGATTTTTATGTGAGAAATATGTAAGCACCCGTTCACGTCCGAGGCAGGATTGGGCATATTCCCCGACAGGGTTGGCAGCTAGATCTTCCGAACAATTATTGCTGCCGACATTGACGAATGGATACACATTGCCGGTAGAAAAAGCTACGATTCTTGAATTCTTGTATTTTTCGGCGACCCTTCCCGGAAGGTATGCATTCATCGCCCAGGTAAAGTGTTCATTTCCGACAGTGCCGAATTTATTCCCAGCCATATAAATCACATTGCGTGCTTCAGGCAAGGATTGCAGCTCTTGTTCATTCAGAAGATCGGCAGATACCGTCTCAATCCCGAAATCCTCAAGCTCCCTTCTCAGATTCGATGAGGAAAAACGTGAAACACCGATGACTCTTTTATTCAACCCGGCTTGATCAATCGCTCTTTTTGCCATTTTTGCCAGTGATGGCCCCATCTTACCTCCCACGCCAAGTATTAAAATATCGCCGTCTATCCTTTCGAGATCCTTGATTAGCGCTTCCGACGGTGCTGACATAAATTCTTCTAATTCTTCAATTGTTTTCATTGCAAACACTCCTATTCATCAGAAAATTCAGATATTGTTTTAACTTATTCTATGAATCCTTCCATTAAAAGACAAGTCTTAAAATTGTCTTTAAATACCAGAACCGTCTGTATGCCGCTATTAATCAAAAATTCACTTTGACAGACTTTTTTGTAAGCCGTATGATAAATAAAAATATAATGACATGTCCGGAAATGTGTCTCTATAAGGAGTGATGTAAAAGATGAAAACAAATGCTTCAGAAATCATGATTGGTATTATAGGGCCCGATATTCTTTTACAGATGACGAAAGGCGTACTGAAGTCATTCCCCAATCTCAGTCCCATCTACTCTTCCAGCAATAAAAACACCATGCAGATGATGAGGGAAGTCGATGTGCTCGTGTTTCTGGAATATCATTTGTACGAGGAAGCTAAACAGGAAATTGCCTTTTCAATCCCCGCTCACCATATTCCTCTTATGGGAACCGGCCTATACAGAACCCTCCTTCTCATCAAGAACAACTACAGACAAAAAACGTTATCCATAGATTTAATCGCTGAAAAATACGTGGAACAGATTCTCTTCGAATTGGGAGATACAGGCTATCACTTTCTGAATCTTCATCATAAAAAAGGCCATGCGGGATTGCTTGAAGAGATTATTGCTTTTCACACAACCAATTTTCTGAATCATCAATCAATTGCACTGACCGGAATATGCGAGGTTGCTGAACGATTAACCGAAAACGGAATTCCGAATGAATTGGTAATCCCGACCGAACAGGATATGATTGTAGCGTTCGAGCGCGCCCTATTGGCTGCCGAAACGAGAAGGAACAAAGAATCGCAAATCGTTTTTGGCATTATACACATCGATGATTTCAATAAAGTGACGGAGAGATGCGCCTCAGAACATGAAGTCCAATTACTGCTATTGAAAGTACAGCAGATGCTGCTTGATTACACGAAACATTTGGATGGACACCTCATCAATACAGGCGGGGACGAATATTCCTTCATCACGACCCGCGGCATATTTGAACGTGAGACCAGGGGATACAAATTCATCCCGCTCATTAAGGAATCAAAAAGCGAGCTCGGCATCACCTTAAGTATAGGTGTCGGATTCGGAAGCACCGCTGCCGAGGCAGGAAGCCATGCCCGGCTTGCATTGAGGCAGGCCAAAGAGCTTGATGGCGATGTCTGTTACATAGTGAGGGAAGATAAAAGCGTACTCGGCCCTGTTGAAATCGCCGCCAATACCCAATATGAAAGATACGACCTTTCCATCACCGACTCCAAACTCCTCGACAAAGCCCAAAAAGCCGGCATGTCGGCAGCTTATATGACAAAGCTGATGGCAAGAGTCGCACGGTATAAAAAGTATGATTATACTGCACAGGAACTGGCGAGCACGCTTAACATCACGAACCGCAGTGCACATAGAATCCTGTTGAAGTGGATGGATGCCGAAATTGTCGATATCGTCGGTGAAGAAAGAATCACCCCTAAAGGACGGCCAAGCAGAATCTACAGGCTCACCTTCATTATGGAGGATGAACAGGCACACCAGCCTTCTGCGAACTGATTTGGCTAAGCTGGAATCAGTGGAGGAGCTTGCTTCCTCCACTGACCATAATCGTTATTGCGTTTGTAAAT
>CAKQBC010000166.1 GCA_934215995.1 uncultured Bacillus sp.
CATCAAAGGATTGGTTGCCGATGAAATCGGTACAGCCGCAATGATCCTTGGCGCGGGCCGTGCGACGAAAGAGTCTGTAATCGACCTGGCAGTGGGTCTTGTCCTTCACAAAAAGATCGGCGACCGGGTAGAGGAAGGAGAATCCCTTCTTACTATTCACAGCAATACGGAGGATGTCGAAAAAGTGAAAGAGATGCTGTATGAAAGCATCATCATTTCTGCAGACAAGGTGGAGGCCCCTCCATTAATCCATACCCATATCGAAAAATAATAGCAGCAATACAAAAAGGACCTGCAAGCCTATTAAGGGCTTGCAGGTCTTTTTTTTGTTTCCTATGGAATCTTTTGTATAAAAGTAGCTGTTTTGGAAAATAATGACGCTATAGAAAGATAGGAGGGTTTGGTTTGAAGATAAAACGCGTAATCTCCGCATTCATTGCAATGCTTTTTGTATGTACATCTTTTGCCGGTCCGGGATCAGCTTCCGAGAAGAGCCCTGAGCTGGCCGACGAGGCAAAATCCGCTATTTTGATTGAACGGGATACTGGAACGGTGCTCTACAGCAAGAATAAAGATGAGAGACTGTCCCCGGCCAGCATGACTAAGATCATGACCATGCTCTTGATCATGGATGCCCTAGATAAGGGAGAACTGAAAATCGATGAGAAAATCAGGACGAGCGAATATGCCGCATCCATGGGAGGATCGCAAATATTCCTTGAGCCCGGCGAAGAAATGACAACGGACCAAATGCTTCAGGGGATCGCCATCGGTTCAGGCAACGATGCGTCGGTTGCCATGGCTGAAAGGCTCGCGGGTTCTGAAGAAGAATTCGTGAAACTGATGAATAAGAAAGCGAAAAGCCTGGGGTTGAAGAATACACATTTTTCCAATTCGACTGGATTGCCGACCGAGAACCATTACAGCACGGCAAATGACATGGCAATCATGGCGAAGGAATTGCTGAAATATAAACTGATAACGAAATATACAGGAACATACGAATCCTACTTAAGAGAGAATACAGAGAAAAAATTCTGGCTCGTCAATACAAACCGGCTCGTCAAGTTCTACCCCGGGGTTGATGGGCTGAAGACAGGTTTCACCGCCGAGGCGAAATATTGCCTGACGGCTACAGCGAAGAAAGGGGATATGCGGGTAATCGCGGTAGTGTTCGGAGCCGAAAACCCGAAGGCACGGAACGCGCAAGTGACAAAAATGCTCGATTACGCATTCTCCCAATATATGACGCATCCGCTTTACGAAAAGGATGATGCATTGAAAAAGACGATGGTAAGCAAGGGGACGGAAAAGACCATTACCGGTGTGGCGAGCGAGCCGATTTCCATCCTGACGAAAAAAGGGGAAGACAAGAAAAACTACAAGGTAACGATCGAGATGGAAAAGACAATTAAGGCTCCGGTCAAAGCAGGGGACGAAATTGGCACTCTGAAGGTGACAAAGGATGGGAAGACCATTGTGAAGTCCCCAGTAGTCGCCAAAAAGACAATCGACCAGGCAAGCTGGTGGCAATTGTTCAAAAAATCAAGGGGCATGTTCACCCATGGCGGCAGTTAAACTCGAAACATCAGGAATACATGCGAATCTGCACTAGTTTTGTCATCAGGAAGGAATCGCCCTGACGGTTCTAGAATGACTCATTATGAATACAGAAGGGAGCTGTGGCATAGTGAGTCTTACGATCGATCTGGAAGTGAAGGGCAGTGTATTATGCATAAGGCTTGAAGGGGAGCTGGACCATCATTCAGCTGAGGCCCTCAGGGAGAAGGCCACCGACGCAATCGAAAAGAATGCTGTAAAGCATATCGTATTGAACCTGGAGGGGCTGTCATTTATGGACAGTTCAGGCCTTGGCGTAATTTTGGGGAGATACAAGCAAATTAAGCAAGTGCAAGGCGAAATGTACGTCTGTTCCATATCCCCGTTTGTAAGGCGTTTGTTTGAAATGTCAGGATTGTTTAAAATAATCCAGGAAGAAACAAATGAGAACAATGCATTGCAAAGACTGGGGGTAGCATAATGAAAAATTCAATGACGCTGCAGTTTTCCGCCCAAAGCCAAAATGAATCATTTGCACGGGTATCAGTGGCAGCTTTTATTGCGCAGCTTGATCCGACAATGGATGAGCTGAATGAAATCAAGACCGTGGTCTCGGAGGCTGTGACCAACTGCATCATCCATGGGTATAACAATGATCCTGAAGGCATCGTGACAATCGAGGTAGTCCTACTCGATTCCACCATCGAGATGGCCATTAAAGATGAAGGGGCAGGAATCTGCGATGTGGAGCAAGCGAGACAGCCATTATTCACGACAAAACCGGAACTTGAACGGTCCGGGATGGGCTTTACGATAATGGAGAATTTTACGGATGAAATCAACGTCGTGTCGCATCGGGGAGAAGGAACCATTGTCACTTTGAAAAAACATGTAGCGAACAGCAAAGCTTTATGTAAATAAGGGAGACATGCGTATGGATGTGGAGGTCAAGAAAACCAAAAGTGCACATTTGAAGGATCAGGAAGTGAAGGAATTGATCCGCCGGAGCCAGGACGGCGATCAAGAGGCAAGGGACACAATTGTCCAAGGAAATCTCAGGCTCGTCTGGTCTGTCGTCCAACGTTTCCTGAACAGGGGATACGAACCTGATGATCTGTATCAGATCGGCTGTATCGGCCTTCTGAAGTCGGTCGATAAATTTGATTTATCCTTCGATGTGAAGTTTTCCACGTATGCGGTTCCGATGATCATCGGGGAAATCCAGCGATTCCTCCGGGATGACGGGACGGTGAAAGTAAGCCGTTCAATTAAGGAGCAGGGAAACAAAATCCGGCGTGCGAAAGAAGAACTGTCGAAAACGTATGGCCGTGTTCCGACTGTCAATGAAATAGCCGAGTTTCTTGAAATCTCGCCGGAAGAAGTCGTTTTTGCCCAGGAAGCGAGCAAACAGCCAGCCTCTATCCATGAAACGGTCTACGAAAACGATGGCGACCCGATCACTTTGTTGGACCAGATCGCTGATACGAGTGAAATGAAGTGGTTCGATAAAATTGCATTAAAGGATGCAATCGAATTATTGAATGAGCGGGAAAAACTGATTGTCCTCCTCCGTTACTACAAGGACCAGACACAATCCGAGGTTGCCGAACGCCTTGGGATTTCGCAGGTGCAGGTGTCGCGCCTCGAAAAGAAAATCCTGCAGCAAATCAAAGTCCGTATGAATGAATGATTCATATGGACTTTTTTTGCGTTCCGGGATAAAAACAGGGCGATTTCCGAATAATCATTATTGTTTTTGAGAAAAAAATTACTTTTTGAACGAAAAAAACCTTGAATTCTTTTTTATAAACGAATATTATATGAAATGTTCTTAATGAATATTCGTCAAAAAAGATATATGGATTCTCTGAGAGAAAAATATCATAATGGGGAAAGGTAATAAGAGTATCAGTTTTTTGATGGCAGATGGAGGTTATTATTTTGTTGAATAAATATTTTGGGTTAGAAGAGCTTGGCTCTTCCGTCAAAACAGAAGTTTATGCAGGATTGACGACCTTTTTAACGATGGTATACATTGTCTTTGTAAACCCTGCGATCCTTTCGGCTTCAGGCCTTCCTTTTGACCAGGTGTTCATGGCTACAATCTTCTCGGCTGTGACGGGTACCTTGATCATGGGACTATTTGCGAAATACCCGATCGCGATTGCACCGGGTATGGGATTGAATGCATACTTCTCAAGTATTGTCGCTACACAGGGATTATCCTATCAAGTGGTTCTTGGCGCTATTTTTATCGCGGGGCTCCTGTTTATCTTGCTGAGTATCAGCAATTTGCGCCAGATGATCATTCGGGCGATTCCCTCACCGCTTAAATATGGCATTACGTCAGGAATCGGCTTGTTTATCGCTTTTCTTGGATTGAAACAGGCAGGCATTATCGCTGCTAATGAAAGCAATCTTATAGGGCTTGGCGATTTGACTGCCCCTGGTACGATTTTATCGATTGCAGGTTTGTTGATCACGCTTATTCTGATGGTAAGAAGGGTGCAAGGTGCATTGTTCTTCGGGATGCTGGCAACTGCCGTTATCGGCTACTTCAGCGGCATGCTTGAAATGGGGGCGAAAGACTTGCTTCCTACATTGCCGCCGGCACCTACTTTCTTCGATATGGATATTGCGGGTGTTTTCTCGAATGGGCTGTACAGTGTAATATTCGCATTTTTGCTGGTCACAATCTTTGATACGACCGGAACAATGGTTGCTGTTTCTGAACAGGCCGGGCTTTTGAAAAACGGCCAATTCCCGCGGGCGCGCAAAGCGTTTCTTGGGGACTCACTTGCTACAACGGTCGGAGCGGCATTCGGTACAAGCCCGTCAACAGCATATGTTGAATCGACTGCAGGTGTAGCTGCAGGGGGAAGAAGCGGACTGACGGCAGTAGTGGTTGCTTTGCTGTTCCTTTGCACGATGTTCTTCTCTCCGTTCATTTCAGCCATTTCCAGCCTATCGGCAATCACGGCGCCAATCTTGATCATTGTCGGAAGCTTCATGATGGAAGGCTTATCGAAAATCAAGTGGTCCAGCTTGGATGAAGCGTTCCCTGCATTCATCGTCATCCTGGCCATGCCGATGACATCAAGCATTTCGACCGGAATTGCTTTCGGATTCATTACGTATCCAATCCTTAAATTATTCAGTGGAAAAGGGAAGGAAGTTCACCCGCTGATCTACGTTTTCGGGGTGCTGTTCCTGATCCAAATGATCTTCTTCCCGGCACACTAATATAGACAACTTTGAACTGACCCGGAAATAACCGGGTCAGTCTTTTTTTATTTCATAAGTCATCAAATAACCTATATAATGGAAGTGACAGTTTTTACATACAGAATTTCTTCATCTTTTATTTCAAAAACAAACGGAATATTACTGTCATTACAGAAAGCAATCCTTTCGTTTCGGAAATGATAGGAAAATGAAATTTTTCGTAATAGAAAGTTTGCTAGAATAGTAAAGTGGGTAACAAGATATGATAAAGGATTACTCGAAATATCTTTACATACAAGCATTTCAAATTGAAAGAAGAGGTGGAGGAAATGTCCTTTGAACATTATCTGAGCAAAAAGAATTACTTTCAATCATTGTTGTCTGCGGAAGAGTCAGGGGAACCGGTAGCGGCTCTCGGGGAAAAATTTTTGGAAGAGAACAAGAAGGATGTCGCAGATCTTTCCTACATCCGTTTTGCCCAAGGCGAAGTATACTTCCATAAAAAAGATTATGAAACAGCGATCTTTAAATGGGAGAACATCTCAAACGAGCTTGAGGCCTGGGCCAAAAAAAACGTAGCTGATGCTTATTATGAGTTGGGGCTGACGTCAGCGGCAGTTGAAACACTATTGGCGATTCAGACTGACAATATTATTCTGCAAACAGAAATTGCGATAAAATTATTCGATATTTACCTTCGTGAAGGCAAACTCGATAAAGCGGTTCAATACATCAAGAAGGCTGTTTCCATCCATCCTGATTATGACAATATTACGGAAGTTGCCCGGGTGTTCTTTGAGGATAAGCAAGACTATGCCAATGCGATGGAGCTGGCTGTCAACGAAACGATCCGTACGAAGAAGTCAGCCTGGTTCGATGTCCTGATCGGCTATGCAAAAAAGGGGGCAATGAAACAAACGCCTCCGGAATATTTCATGGAAGCCTTGCGCTCAATCTATTACACCGATTGCCAACGGTTTGAGAAGCTCACGGCATTGATGTGGGAGGAGTACGCGCCGACATCCCTGTATAAAAAATGGTTGGAGATGCTGAATGAATTCCTGCAGCAGGTGGACATTAG
>CAKQBC010000167.1 GCA_934215995.1 uncultured Bacillus sp.
GTGCTCCACTTAAGCCACATGGCCCTCTTGTTGTCCTGAAAGGGAATTTGGCGCCGGAAGGGGCGGTAATGAAAATCTCCGGCCTTAAGGTAAGC
Organism: uncultured Bacillus sp.; assembly: GCA_934215995.1. Lineage (GTDB taxonomy): Bacteria > Bacillota > Bacilli > Bacillales > DSM-1321 > Bacillus_AD. The sequence continues at coordinate 96 of CAKQBC010000167.1, forward strand.
AAAATGACGGGGACCGCTAAAGTGTTTGATGATGAACCGTCCGCTGCAGAAGCTATCTTAAGCGATGAAATTGTTGCAGGGGATGTAGTGGTCATTCGGTATGAAGGGCCAAAAGGAGGTCCGGGAATGCCGGAGATGCTTTCTATATCGGGCATCCTGATGGGGAAAGGACTTGGCGAAAGCGTTGCTTTATTGACGGACGGCCGTTTCTCAGGCGGCACCCATGGCTTTGTAATAGGGCATATCGCACCGGAGGCTCAAGTGGGAGGCCCGATCGGGCTTATCAAAACAGGCGATACGATTACGATTGACAGTGAAACGCAAGAACTGAAAGTCCATCTGACCGACGAGGAATTGGCTGAACGGAAGAAAGAATGGAAAGCACCTCCCCTGGTGGCGAGAGGCCAGCTTGCAAAGTATGCCCGCCTTGTTTCCAGCGCATCAAAGGGTGCGGTTACGGATTATTTCGAAACAGCGGAGGAAAAAGAAACAGCCCATACTTCCAGATAAGCATGGGGAACAGTACTGCGCCCGGTACGGCCATTTACAGGCTTTGCCGGGCGCTGTTTGTTTTCTTGGAGAATAGGGTTTGGGAATAGGCATATTGAATAGGGAGAAGGAGAGCCATCCAAACCTTCCCGCTCCTCCTTTTTCAAGGGGAAATGAGATTGTTTCGATTGCTTCCATCCGCATTGAAAGTGTTGTATGCTTATGTTGTTTATGAAATTGGTAAAGGTGGTTTTTAACAATGTCTAATGCATATGAAGAATATATGAAGCAAGTGGCGCAGCCGATGAGGGATGAGCTCCTTAATGCCGGCTTTAAAGAACTGACGACTGCTGATGAGGTAGCCGATTATATGGCAGAAGCAGAGGGCTATACATTTGTGGTGATCAACTCGGTATGCGGATGTGCAGCCGGCCTGGCAAGGCCTGCAGCGACCCGTGCAATCCAGGAAGCCGGGGATAATGTGAATGCTGTCACTGTTTTTGCGGGGCAGGATAAGGAAGCTACAGCTAAGATGAGGGAATACCTGGCAGATTATCCGCCATCTTCTCCATCAATGGCATTATTCAAAGATGACGAGTGTGTCCATTTTATCCCGCGGGAAGAAATCGAAAATAACACAGTCGGGGAAATTCTAGCCAATATAGAGGGAAGCTTTGAGAAATATATCGGATAGTAAGGTGATTATAACAACGGCAGGCAGGACTGACCAGGCTTTGGACCGGAAGGCGGAACAGATTGCCGCCAAGCTTGGCCTTCCTTTCGCCTGCAGGAACAAAAGGAGCGTTTCCGTTTTCCTGAAAGAATATGAAAATGTATTGGTAGTCGGAAAACAAGCGCTCGAACTTTATGGAAGGTCCTCTAAGGAACCGTATTTTTTTCATCCGAACCTGGCGATGGTGCGTGTGAAAAGGCTTGCTGCTGGGAAGAACGACGCCTTCATTGATGCTGCCGGGCTCAAAAAAGGGGATTCCCTGCTTGATTGTACATTGGGCTTTGCCTCAGACAGCATAGCGGCTAGCTTCGTTGTCGGGGAGACCGGCCGTGTGACGGGAATCGAGGGCAGCAGAATCCTATCTTACATGGCTGAAACAGGTCTCCGTTCGTGGGAAGGCCAGTTTCCAGAAATGGAGGCTTCCATGAGGCGGATTGAAGTAGTTGCCAGCAATCATTATGAATACCTGCTGGCATGCCCTGATAAAAGCGTCGATGTCGTGTATTTTGATCCGATGTTTGAGGAAGGCATTGAAGAGTCCACTGCAATGAGGACAATTTCTGGTTTCGCGGTCTTCACGGACATTAATGAAGACATCATCACCGAGGCAAAGCGGGTTGCACGGAGAAAAGTGGTTATGAAGGACCATTTCCGCAGCAAAAAATTTACCGAACTGGGGTTTGACCAGCAAATCAGGAAATCTGCCAAGTTTCACTATGGCATAATATCAGTTGAATAAATCAAAAGAGGATGACCCAAACGACAAAGCTTGGGTACATCCTCTTTTTTTGGAAAACATGCTTTTCAATACATGGGGCTGCACAAATGGCTGCAGTTTAATCCGTAACGCAAAGCCAGCAAAAGTAAGCAATCATTAATATGCTTATCGCAGGTGCGGCTATATCCATGCAATCACTCCTCACAGTAAGAATATGAATGGTAATCTTTCAGAAAATATTAAAATTACAGGCAAAATATGATTAAATAGAAGTATGTACGAAAGCCTGCACTTTATATACCCTAATTTATATAAAAGTGAAACCTTCAGGCGGTTCAATCGTCTATAAATATAGCAGTTTATTTTGTGATTGCCGCCTTATGGGAGAAAGCTGGCAAAGAGCGGGAAATGGACATGTGCTTTAATCTGCATCCGGCATAACCGTTTTAATTGATAAACTGGACTCAGCTTGGATGAAACTTTAAGAAGCTTTCATAATTGCTTGGCCTATAAGTTTGGTGGCCCTGATTTGACAAACGGCCATCTAGAATGGGATGGGGAGTGAGGGAAGAATATGCATAAATGGGTAAAGAAAAGTTTAGTCATTTGCTTATCGATTATAACATTGGGAATGGTTTCGCCTGCTGATTTCGAATGGCATCTTGAAGCGTCGGCCAATAAGCAGGGGAAAAAGAGTGAAGAGGCAAAACCGCTTCAGTCCCATCAGCAAATAGGATATACGGAAGTTGTCTACAATGAATATGAAGAGCGGGAGCAGGTGCTCACAGCTTTTTATGGAAAAGCGGAAGAGCTCAGCCATGCGAAGTTCGGCGAGAAGATCAAGCCTTACATAGAGGAAGAATTTACGGCTGTCATTTTGCCGAAAATTGAAGAGGCGATCGAAGCCTATACAGATACATATATGACGGAAGAACTCCGGAACCTGGAGATATCCTCCAAACCGGCTTTTGGCGTCAGTGAAAAAATATTCCATATTTATAATAAGGAAACGGGCAAGGATGTAATCCGCTTCCACATCAGGAGAGAAAACCCTCCCAAACAGGGGCACTGGTTCAATTTTCATTACCATACCGACCAGGATCGCTTTGTAACACATCATCATTTGGGCAGTATATATTGGAGCAGGGACACGCCTCCGCATTGGGGGAAAGGTGTGGAATACCATTAAAGTGAACCTTTAACCATAAGCGGGCCATTCTGGACAGCCGTGCGCATGTTCATGATTGAAAGCGTGTTTACAGAAAACGCATTGAAATTCATCAGCCAAAGAAGGGGAAATATGAGTGTTATTCTGGCTTTACTGGCAGCTGTATTCGCTGCTTTCACGAGTATATTGGCAAAAATCGGCATCGCGAAAGTCTATTCTAATCTGGCGACTGCATTAAGAACGATAGTCGTCCTTGCTATGGCTTTTCTGATGGTGCTCGTCACCGGGCAAGCTGACGGGATATTTGCTGTCCAAGGCAAGGAATTGCTGTTTCTCGTGTTATCGGGATTAACGACAGGACTATCTTGGCTTTGTTACTTCAAGGCCATTCAGATAGGCGATGTATCAAAAGTCGTTCCCATCGACAAGTCCAGCATTGTCATAACAATCCTGCTGTCATTCATCATACTTGGAGAGCCGGCCAGCCCAATGGTGATTGCGGGCGGTGCCGTCATTACAGCCGGAACCTTTATCCTCATCGGGAAAATCAAGAGGGACCCATCTCGGAAATTTTCCGGTTCATATGTATTTTTGGCTGTGTTGTCCGCTTTGTTTGCCGCTTTGACGGCGATTCTGGCCAAAATCGGGATAGAGGATGTGGACAGCAATGTCGCTACTTTTATCCGGACGGTTGTCATCATCCTGTTTGCTTGGGGAATTGTCTTTTTTGAAGGTTCCTATAAACAGCTCGGCAGCATCACGAGAAAATCGTACATATTCCTAGGGCTGTCCGGAGCTGCGACAGGTTTGTCCTGGCTTTGCTATTTTGCGGCACTGTCGATCGGAAAGGTATCGATTGTAGCGCCGATCGATAAGTTCAGTGTAGTGATTACGATGATATTAAGTTTCATCCTTTTAAAAGAAAAGCCGGAAAAAAGGACGGTTTTGGGAGGCATCATCATTACAGCAGGAACACTGTTCCTCGTTTTTTAACCATATTTAGGGTAAAGAAAAACAGACGCTCTTGGATAGAGTCGTCTGTTTTCATTTATCTTTGACGAAAATGTGGAAAAGCAAGATCGAGAATGATAAAAATGGAACGGAAAGCAATATGGGAATGAGCCATTCGTTTAATTGGCTGAATAACAGATACCCAAGGAAAACCGACAACAGCAATAAATCCAGATAGACAAACAGGACCAAAGCCCTGACATCACATACTTCTTTTACATGCTGTGCATATATCTCATACTTGGTTGAACCCCTGTTCATATGCATCACCTGTGTTAATCATATTGTTATATGATATGAGGCTTCGCTGTATATGTTCCTTTGCCTCCATCTTTTTCATTCGTTTTGCCGATTATTTATGCTATGAATCATTGCGGCCTTCATTCAGTAAAATAAGGTGGCCGCCACATTTACAGTCCGAAGAGCCGAAATTCTTGACCGGAATTGTACCGTTCTGAAGGAAAATGGCTGCTAAGGCACATTCCCCGATGGCACCATCAAATGTTTCGATTTTTGTGATTGTGCAGTACGGACGGAAATAATCGAGGTGCCAGCGATTCGGTTTATCCATTTTATAATGGCGTTCGACCCTGCTTCTTATATTCTTTTTGGCGCTGCCGATGTACACATAATGCCCATTCGGAAATGGAAAGGTTCCGAAAGCGCCTATGGTTGCCTCTATATCATCAGGCAAATGCAGGTGAATGGCATATAAAGTATCGTTTTCATTAATGTTCCATTCCATAAAAAGCTCCTTTAATATTTATCGAATATAGTATACTTTTAATAAGAGGCACGTGAGCTTGTCCGGGTGGCAGGCGATAGGCAGAAGGCAATTCTGTATGGGCTTGCCGAAAAACATTATGTAATTAATCATACAGGGGGAATAAACATGAAGCAATATCTGCAATTGTGCGAGCATGTTTTACATACAGGAGTAAGAAAAGAAGACCGTACCGGGACCGGGACCATCAGCACTTTCGGTTACCAGATGAGGTTTAACCTTGCGGAAGGGTTTCCGCTTGTCACAACAAAAAGGGTCCCTTTCCGGCTTATCGCCAGTGAATTGCTTTGGTTCATAAAAGGCGATACAAATATCCGATATTTATTGCAGCATAACAACCATATTTGGGACGAGTGGGCTTTCAAAAAATGGGTCGAAAGCGAAGAGTATGATGGCCCGGATATGGCTGACTTCGGGCTTCGTGCATTGAAGGATGAGGAATTCGCAAAAGAATATGAGCATCAGATGAGCCTGTTTTTGGAAAGGGTTCTGAATGATGATGATTTCGCAAAAAAATATGGTGATCTCGGCAATGTATACGGCAAGCAGTGGCGGGCATGGCGGACATCGGCAGGCGAAACGATCGACCAGCTGAAGGACGTCATTGAAACGATCAAAAAAAATCCTGATTCAAGAAGATTGATTGTTTCCGGTTGGAACCCGGAAGATATTCCTTCCATGGCGTTGCCCCCATGCCATACGCTTTTTCAGTTTTATGTAATTGAAGGGAAATTATCATGCCAGCTTTACCAAAGAAGCGGAGACATCTTCCTTGGCATCCCTTTCAATATTGCCAGCTATGCATTACTGACGCACCTGATTGCCCATGAATGCGGGCTCGAAGTTGGAGAGTTCATCCATACGCTG
>CAKQBC010000168.1 GCA_934215995.1 uncultured Bacillus sp.
TTTGTACGTTAATGCTTTGGGTAACACATTTCATTATATTAAAAGGTGTACAAAGTGCAGGAAAACTGAACTTTGCCGCTACTGCCGCAAAAATTATCGGCTTTGTGGCCTTCATTTTAATCGGGTTGACAGCATTTGAATCGGCATATCCGACTCCGCTTGTTGAAGCCCACATCACTGCGGACGGAGGACGCAACGGGCTGCTTGGACAAATCAACGCTGCAGCAGTCGCCACTCTTTGGGCATTTGTCGGTGTTGAATCGGCTGTCGTATTCGCTTCTAAAGCAAAAAAACAATCCGATGTGAAACGCGCAACTGTACTTGGGTTACTGATTGCCATCGCTATTTACATCGGAATCAGCGTTTTGGTTATGGGCTTGCTTCCGAAGGAGCAGCTTATTGCATCGGACAAACCATTAATAGATGCAATCACAACAGTTATGGGCCCGATCGGCGGACAACTGCTTGCTGCTCTTGGACTGGTCAGCCTGCTTGGTTCAACAATCGGCTGGGTTATGCTTTCCGCTGAAATCCCTAGTGCCGCAGCAAAACAAGGAATCTTCATTCCGCGTTTCCAAAAGGAAAACAAAAACGGAATCCCTGCTTTTTCTTTATTGGTCACGAACTTGCTCGGACAAGTCTTTGTTTTCTCGACCGTTTCCAATTCGATTTCCCAAGCGTTCAATTTCGTTATTCTTATTGCTACGCTTTCCTATTTGGTCCCTTACCTGATTGCAACTGCCTTCCAGATGAAGCTGGTTATCACAGGGGAAACATATGAGGACGGAAAAAGCCGGATTACGGATTCAATCATCGGGATTATCGCATTCCTGTACTCAGCGTACGTAATGATTGCAGGAACAGCCGACCTTACAACATTCATCCTTGGCATGGCATTGTTGGCAAGCGGAATCCTGTTCTATAAATATGTCCCGCATAATACGGTAAAACCTGAAGATATTATGGACTCGATTGAAAAAGATGATGAAAAAGCCATCTAAATTACAAAGAGGCAATGCAAAAGTGTTTCAGCACTTCGCATTGCCTCTTTTTTGCATTCGAAAATGGCCAAACTCCTATGTAGAGGCACCCTACGGTCTCCGCCCTTTTTCGTAAGCTAAATGGGACAACGCAACAAGTGATGCCTTATTTTCATAGTATGTAAAAAGATTGCACGAAAGGAGACGCATGATGTATCAATACAATTACAACCCGTATGAAAATTCGCCTCACCTGTTCCCCGCCCGCCAGCAGCCGCAACAGACACCAACACAACAAACCCAGCAGCCGCAACAAAATCAACAAAACTCACAATCCCAGGATAATGTCGTTTTGCCGGAAGTCAATCCTACAACTTTTATAGAGTCAGCCAAAGAGGTGAATGAGCTGTTGAAAGAGGTCGTCAAAATATCCAACAATTTGATAAACACAAATATAGGCAGGAAAATTATGGAGGCCGCCCAGCAGTCAAATACAGAAGAAATTCAAAAAATCATCAAATCAATAGGCATTACCCACAATATAAACATAACGTATACCCCTTACGGAATCACATTCATATCAACCCCGCCGAATCAAACCGGACCAGTCATGACATCAATCGAGACACATCTCACATGGCGGACTCATTTATAACCTGCAACTGTATTCGCTATAAGACGGATGAAAACGCTTGGATAACCAGGCGTTTTTCCATTTGCATGGTCGATCAGCATTTCATTATCCTCGGACGGCGGAACAAATCGCGCCCATCCATCTTCCCCAACCAGCGCATTTGATACTACAGGCTTGCCCATTTTCAGCTGAAGCAGATAAAAGGACTTTGAAATGCCGATAGGCTTGTAAAATTGATTCTGGAAATAACTCTCGAATTCTTGTGTATATTTCCCCCGCATCACTGATTTGAAAGAAAAAGAAGGCTTTTGGGTTAAGTTCCTGTATTCATATGCAGAGTATGCAACAGCATCCTTCATAAGGATTTGATATCCCATGAAACCCAGAAACCCTACAAAAGCGATAACTGTAAGTATATGGATTGTTCTTTTCATTTTTCTCCCTTTCTTTAGAAGCGGAAATAGAAAAATGGAGTATAGGATGATGTCGCAAGCGCTCCTATGCAATATAAAAGGATTGCAAATCCGAATAAAGGTCCGGCTATCGTTCTGAATGTTTCATTTGTCTTCGATAAAGCCATCTTTAGTAACGGAGTTGAACCGATTAGTGCAATCACAAACTCAAGTCCGTATTGGTTCATATAGAACAGGACATCCATGCTCCAGAACCCGTCCCCGAATCCGAATAATACTTTCAAGTAGTCCAAAGCATAGCCTAGCGTCTCAGATCGGAAGAACACCCATCCGATTATGAAAGCCAATACGACATACAGATGCTGAATGACTCTCGGAGAACGCGCCAGCACCTAGCCCCGCTCTTTCTATGGCAATAAGCAAACCGTAGAACAATCCCCAGACGATGAAGTTCCAGCTTGCTCCGTGCCAAAGCCCGGTCAGAAACCAGACGATCAGCAAATTGCGGTAAAGCATCAGCTTCGATCCACGATTGCCTCCGAGCGGGATGTATACGTAATCACGGAACCAAGAACCGAGCGTTATGTGCCATCTCCTCCAAAACTCGGATACGCTCCTTGATATACATGAATAATCGAAGTTTTTCGGGAAAGTGAAACCGAACATTTTCCCCAACCCGATTGCCATATTCGAGTAGCCTGAAAATCAAAGTAAAACTGGAACGAATAAGCAATGATTCCGACCCATGCAACCGCTGTACTTAAATCAGCTGTGTCATTTTGCGAAGATCTGGTCTGCAATCAAGGCCATCTGGTTCGATATGATCACCTTTTTCCCTAAGCCGATCAGAAAATCGATGATACCTTCGTAAAAAAGAGCTTATTAACTGGATTTTCTCTATTCCTTTAACTTCCACCCATTGCCAATATATCCTCAAAAGGAATTTTAATATAATTATTGTAAAAGTTATTGTTTTTTTGAGGAGGATATCATGCAAAGTACATTCTATGAGAATATGAATATCTTGGATACAGTCGAAAGGGATGGATTAAAGGCGGAGATTTTGGAGTATAAGAGCCTGAAAGGTTCATCCGATATCCAGTTGGCCGGAAACCTCTTTTTGGCTAAGGAAAGCGGCATGTCTTTAAAGCAGATTAAAGTGACGCTGAACAACAGCTCCGTCACAACAGAATCCGGAGCACTGTACTATATGAAGGGCCATATAGAAGCAGAAAGCAAGATTGGCGGGGTGTCCGGCTTCTTGAAGAAAACGATTCAAAGCAAACTGAATCAGGAAGCGACCTTCAAGCCGACATATACGGGGACAGGTGAAATTTTCCTAGAGCCGAGCTTCGGCCATTATATGTTTGTAGAACTAAATAATGAATCGATCATTGTCGACAAAGGGTTATTTTTTGCATGTGAATCCACATTGGAAACGAGCGTTAGCATGCAAAAAAACCTTTCAAGCGGGCTAATGGGAAATGAAGGCTGGTTCCAGACAAAGATTTCAGGAACCGGATTGTGCATCTTGGAAATCCCAGTGCCGAAAGATGAAGTGATCGTGTACGAACTTAACAATGAAAAGCTGCAGGTTGACGGAAACTTCGCCCTTCTTCGCAGCGGGAATATCGATTTCTCCGTGCAGCGTTCCACAAAGAAATGGATCGGCACGTTGACATCAGGGGAAGGATTGCTGCAGACCTTTGAAGGAACAGGCCAAGTGTGGCTTGCCCCTACACAATCTGTTTACAACAAAATGAATCGTATGGGTCTTGACGAGCTTTATGCCTCAAAAAATATGTCCAATGATACAGGCGCACCTAAATAAGGTAATCTTTAAGCATAGGATCAACTGCTATCCTATGCTTTTTCCTTTTTCATCAAAAGAGTCCCTATCTGTTTCTACAATGCAAGTCGGCAGATGCAGGCTGAATGTCGTCAGTGCCTCATCGGATGTACATGTCATATAGCCATTGTATTTTTCGATAATTTTTTTGCATACGTATAGCCCTATCCCTGTTCCTAGTTCTTTCGTCGTAAAAAAGGGTTCGAAAATCGTTTCCATATGCTGAGGCGATATGGATGGGCCGTTATTGGATATATGTATGATCGCCTCATCTCCCTCCACGAATGCATTGACCAATATAATTCTTGGCTTGTCCTGTATTTTGACCGCTTCAATGGAATTAATGAACAGATTCAGAAGCACCTGCTTGATTTCATCTCTATTCGCATAAATGCAGGGGCTTTCCTCAATGGAAATATCCACTTCTATTCCCGAATCGGCTAAGCTGGCATAGATCAACTGATTGATCTCATCCAAGAGATCGAGTATCGGCAATTCCTGCGAACCTGTATCCTGTGTCAACGAAGACTTGGATGTATGCAGAAACTGGGCAACCTTAAAATTCAGCTGCTGGAGTTCATTTTCTATAATCGTCAAATAGGGCATTTCAGGATATTCCTGCAGGAGCAACTTATTAAACCCGATAATCGCCGTCAGCGGATTCTTGAATTCGTGGACAAAGCTGGCCGAAATCTGGCCAAGCAAAGCCAGTTTATCTTTGTGGTTTTCATTAATGAAATTAACCTTTTCTTCAATCACTTCATTCTTTAGTTCTGTATACTGGCTTACTGCATAATAGCTGAATAGATCGAATAAATGATTCAATTCGTCTATCGTTTTCTGAAGATAGGATTTAGGCAAATCTACTTCAAACATGTTCCGTATAATGATTTTCCTGCCCAAATTAATGTTGAAAATAAAATCCCCTATATTGATATTGGCTTCTATCCGTTCCCGGGCGATCCTGTTCGCCATCGTCTTCAATATATTTGCAGAGAATTGCTGAGTGACTGCACTAATAGCCAGCCTGTACATCTCATCCCCATTTTCTACAATGCGATGTTTATATGGATCATTGTCCTGAACGATGAACTTTTCTTTCCATTCGGCAATGAACGATTCTCGGTTCCTTTCCAAAAAAGCTGCCAATAGCGCGCTATCATTTCCCTCATTCAGCGACGGGCCCACTTTATCCACTTCCTTTCCGCACCATCTGGCAATATACTACTTTCAATTCGACAAACTTTACCTTTTACCTTCTAAAGCATATGGCTAATATTGAAAAAAATGGAATTATTTTTTGCCGTGCCCGCCGTTTTGGAACCGGAAGGCATATTCAGGAATCTGCTTCATAACATGTAACTGTAATGACTAAAAATGAAAAAGTAGGTGGTAATGCTGCTATGGCCGACCAAGAAAGAGATTTTACGGATGTGAAGTTTTATCGCCCCTTTTACAGTCCTTTTGACCCTTGCCCGGATAAGGGTGAAAGATACTATTGCACCCCTCCCAATCTTTACTTGGGGTTTCAGCCTCCCGACCTCCCGCAATACAGTCCGAAGGAGGCGTTATTTAAAGGGACATTATGGCCGGCATTATATGATCCTTATCCAAAACCATTCAAAAAGTAGGTGAAAAGCAATGTCGCATCAATTACCTCCCGAGTACTATCAGTTACTTGAGGAGCTGCAGGCAGTGGACTTTGCACTTGTTGAATTGACCCTCTATCTGGACACCCATCCGGATGACCAAAAGGCGATTAATCAATTCAACACCCTTACGAAACAAAGATTCGAAATCAGATACGAATTCGAATCCCGTTTCGGTCCCCTACAGCAATACGGGAACAGTTTCTCGGACAATAAATGGAGCTGGCATAGCGAACCGTGGCCATGGCAGGTGTAGAAAGGAGACTCCTATGTGGATCTATGAGAAAAAATTGCAATACCCCGTAAAGGTCAGTACGTGC
>CAKQBC010000169.1 GCA_934215995.1 uncultured Bacillus sp.
TTCCTGTGATCGGCGATATATTCTTCTCAGATGTGTATATCATTTCCTATATCGCAATCCTGGTGCCGTTTCTGGCGTGGTATATCATCTAGTAGACTCCTTTCGGACTGCGCATCCGTTCAGTCGGTGAACATCCGATGGCTGCCGATACGATGGGGATCAATGTTACAAAAATCCGCTATATGAGTGTAGTCATCTCAGGCGCTTTGGCTGGTATCGGCGGTGCGATCCATGCCATTACTGTTACGAATAACTTCAGTGCAACGACAATCAATGGACAAGGGTTCATGGCTTTGGCGGCGATGATCTTCGGGAAATGGCATCCGCTTGGCGCATTGGGCGCAGCCCTTTTCTTCGGTCTTGCCCAAAGCTTGAGATACATCGGAAATTCGCTTCCTTTCTTCAGCGATATTCCATCCGTATACTTGGATGTCCTTCCGTATGTATTGACGATTGTCGCGCTTGCTGGATTCATCGGACGCGCTGATGCACCTAAAGCATCAGGAGAGCCGTACATTAAAGGCGGAAGATAAAATATAATAGCAAAACAGAAATTGCCGAGCCTGACTGTGAGTATCATATACTTGCCGCCAGGCTTTTTTGCTGCAAAGAAAAGCGGAAACGGCCGTACAGCCACGACAAGGATAAGACAGCTTCCGCAAGAAATGCGTTTTTATTTCTTAAGGGAGATGGCTTATGACTTTGAGGGTCTGGCCTTTGCAGCTGGACAAAGAAAAGCGGAAACGGCCGTACAGGCTAAAGGCTGTTTCCATAGAGACGCGTTCAGAAGCATGGTAGCGAAAAAAGTTGCATCAAATTTTAGATAAATTGTATATTGGGAGTAGATGTTTAATTTTTGAGATGTAAGGAAAAATAGGGATGTGTACCCTGCCAGCTGGCAGGAAGGCCCAGTAAATCTTGTTCATCGGGCAATAACAGAAATATAGAAAGAGGGGGTTCGCCAGATGACCCGTGTCCAGCAAACGATATTGAAAGAGAAAGGGTATTGCCTTCACGTTATACATACAGATAAATACAAAACAAATACGATTGTAATGAAAATGAAAGCGCCCCTGTCAAAAGAAACAGTCTCTTATAGGGCGCTATTGGCACAGGTGCTCCAAAGCAGCACGCAAAGGTTCCCGACTACTGCGAAGCTCCGTACGCATCTTGAGGAATTATATGGGGCTTCGCTCTATGCCAATGTATCAAAAAAGGGCGAATACCATATCCTCACCCTCACCCTGGAAATAGCCAATGAAAAATTCCTCTCCGACAAGGAACCGCTTCTGTCAAAGGGAATTCAAGTCCTTTCTGAAATCCTGATGCAGCCAAATACAGAAGGAAATGCTTTTTCGGAGAAGACGGTGAACCAGGAGAAATGGACATTGAAGCAGCGGATCCAATCTCTATATGATGATAAAATGCGCTACTCATCCATCAGGCTTGTCGAGGAAATGTGCAAAGGCGAGCCATATGGAATCGAGGTCAACGGGACAGCCGAACAAGTGGAGTCCATTACGCCTGAGTCTTTATATGAATACTACCGGCATGCGATTGAAACAGATGAAATCACTATGTTTGTAGTGGGAGATGTGGAAGAAGCGGAAGTGGAAGGGATATGCAGGCAATATATGTCCTTATCCCCAAGGCAGGTACAGATACAGGAATATGACAGAAACATCCGTCCTGAAAAAGTAAAAGAAATAAAAGAAGTCCAGGATGTGACGCAAGGGAAACTGAATATGGGTTACCGGACCGGCATCGTATATGGCGATCCTGAATATTATGCCCTTCAGGTATTCAATGGGATCTTCGGCGGCTTCTCCCATTCCAAGCTCTTCATGGAGGTAAGGGAGAGGAATAGCCTTGCTTATTATTGCGCTTCAAGAATCGAAAGCCATAAGGGCCTGATTATGGTCATGGCGGGGATCCAGACAGAGAACTACGATAAAACGCTCGCTATCATCAATGAACAGATGGAAGACATGAAACAAGGGAAGTTTTCAGATGAGATCATAGAGCAAACGAAGGCTGTCATTGAAAATCAGCTGCTTGAAACGATTGACCAGCCGATCGGCCTCATAGAAGTCCTGTACCACAATGTTGTTTCGCCGGTTCATGTAGAAATAGATGAATGGCTTGAAAGAAATAAAAAAGTTACGAAAGAAGAAATAATGGAAGCGGGAAAAACAATCGAACTCGATACGGTTTATTTCCTTGCAGGAAAGGGGGAGGCATGAGCATGAAAGAGATTACCTTTTCCCAGCTCGATGAAGTGCTGTATTATGAAAAGCAATCAAATGGATTAGAAGTATATATTTTGCCGAAGCCGGGTTTTAACAAGACGTTTGCGACTTTCACCACGAAATATGGATCAGTCGACAATTGGTTTAAGCCGCTTGGCAAATCGGATGTGAAAAAGGTGCCTGATGGCATTGCCCATTTCCTGGAGCACAAAATGTTCGAAAAGCAAGATGGGGATGTATTCCAACAGTTCTCTCGGCAAGGGGCATCAGCGAATGCGTTTACTTCTTTTACAAGAACAGCCTATCTGTTTTCCTGCACATCCAATTTCGAACAGAATCTAATGACTCTCGTCGACTTTGTCCAGGATCCGTACTTCTCTGAAAAGTCAGTTGAGAAAGAGAAGGGAATCATCGGACAGGAAATCCAGATGTATAATGACAATCCTGATTGGCGCCTTTATTTCGGCACAATTGAAAATATGTATAAGAATCACCCGGTTAAAATCGATATTGCGGGAACAGAGGAGAGCATTGATAAAATAACGGCTGATCTTCTGTATGAATGCTACGGGACTTTCTATCATCCAAGCAATATGCTCCTGTTTGTCGTGGGGCCTGTGGACCCGGAGAAAACAATGGGGCTGATCAGGGATAACCAATCGGGCAAGGATTTCAAGGATGCAGAGGAAATCGTCCGAAAATCCGTTGAAGAAACAGCCGGTATCGACCGCAAGAAGCAAGTATTGAAGATGAATGTCCAAACACCGAAATGCCTTGTCGGCTTAAAGGCAGCATCAGTTGGAAAAGAAGGCAAGGATTTTCTGAAGAGTGAAGTGACATATAATCTTTTGTTCGATATTCTGTTCGGGAAAAGCTCTGATAAATATGAGGAATTGTATGCTGACGGTTTGATCGATAATTCATTCTCGTATGATTATACGGAAGAAGCCGATTTCGGCTTTGCCATGATCGGCGGGGATACGAGGGACCCGGACCTGCTGGCGCAAAAAATCACGGATTACTTGCTTGAGGCAAAAAGCGGGGTATTCATTACAGAAGATATGATCTCCCGCACTAAAAAGAAAAAGATCGGTTCTTTTTTGCAATCTTTGAATTCAATGGAATATATCGCCAATAATTTCACCAGGTACTCTTTTCATAATGCAAGCCTGTTCGACATTGTTCCGGTTCTTGAGGGCATCACGCTTGAGGATGTGCGGAAAGCTGCAGGCGATTTGTTTGATGAGGAGAGGATTACCGTTTGCCAGGTAGTGCCGAAAGCAAAAGAAAACAGCTAGGGGCTTGGGAGGTTTGCTGTCAAAGGCAAACCTCCATTTTATTGTGTATAACAGATTTTGATAGTGGCAGGAGGAAAATACATGAGTAAGGGTCACGTGCTCGTCACTGGGGCGAGCGGGGGAATAGGAAAGGCAATTTCAATGCAGCTGGCTGAGGCAGGATATTCCTTATACCTTCATTACCATACAAACAGGGAAGCGGTTGATGGATTGCTGGAAGCCATTCAGCCTTTTGGGGTCGAGGCAATTCCTGTACAGGCCGATCTCTCTTCAAGGGAAGGGGCAGAGAAGCTGTGTTCACAAATTTATTCATTGGACAATATCGTACTGAACAGCGGAAAGGCGCATTACGGGCTTGTGACGGATGTAAAGCCGCAAGACCTTGATGAGATGGTCAATATACATATCAGCAGCCCTTTCATTATCGTGCAAAAACTATTGCCGAAGCTTTTCAAAGCCGAGAAAGCATCAATTGTGGCTGTAACCTCCATTTGGGGAGAGACAGGCGCTTCCTGCGAAGTCCTTTACAGCATGCTGAAAGGCGGCCAGAATGCGTATGTAAAGGCGTTAAGCAAGGAGCTCGCACCGATGGGCATCCGTGTAAATGCTGTCTCGCCGGGCGTAGTCAAAACACAGATGATAAATCAATTCTCAGAAGAGGAAAGAACTGCGCTTGCGGAGGATATCCCTTTGGGCAGAATGGCGGAACCGCATGAAATATCGGATATTGTCTGCTTTTTGCTCTCGGACAGGTCTACCTATATGACCGGGCAGATCATCGGTGTGAACGGAGGCTGGCATGTATGAGAGAAAAGTCCGCTTTAGGTGAACATGATGACGGCGGTCGCCTTCTGCAACATACAAAAAGGCTGCCTCGTCCTTAAAAGAAATAGCGGCAACTTTGGCAACTGCTTTATCAGGGGAAGGGTTTTGAAAGCCGGTGAGCAGGGAAAGCCTAGGGTATTTCTTTTCTCTTTCATACACGAATGAGGTATGATGAATATACCAAATAAATCTATTTTAATAAAAATAGATTTTAATATATCGAATCTTTACACTTTTATTTTTTATTATGTTTTTTCTTTAATATTGTATGTAAATCATTTATCATTAAAGATGCCGGATTATTCTATATAGGATAAGCTATAGAGCTGAAAGGCAGGGGAAGTCGGTTGGATCGCAAAGAATGGTACTTCGAATATGAAATCCAGAAAAACAGGCCGGGTTTGCTTGGGGATATTTCTTCATTGCTTGGCATGCTTTCCATAAACATAGTGACAATCAATGGTGTCAATGAAGGCCGGCGCGGACTCCTCCTAAAAGCGAAGGACAGCAAAAACATCGAGCGTTTGGAATCGATTTTATCTACGATGGACACGATAAAAGTTATTAAGATCAGGGAGCCAAAGCTGAGGGATCGTCTAGCCGTGCGCCACGGCCGATATATCCAGCGGGATGCCGACGATAAAAAGACATTCCGTTTTGTCAGGAATGAACTTGGTCTTTTGGTTGACTTTATGGCCGAGTTATTTAAGCAGGACGGACATAAAATGATCGGGATCCGTGGAATGCCGCGCGTCGGCAAAACGGAATCCATTGTCGCATCAAGCGTATGTGCCAATAAAAGGTGGCTTTTTGTCTCTTCCACCCTGCTCAAGCAAACGGTGCGAAACCAGTTGATCGAAGATGAATACAATGATGACAATCTATTCATCATCGATGGCATCGTATCGACAAGGGCAAATGAAAAACATTGGCAGCTCGTTCGCGAAATAATGAGGATGAATTCAGTTAAAGTGATTGAACATCCTGATATTTTCGTCCAAAACTCTGAATACACGCTTGACGATTTTGATTATATCATTGAGCTCAGAAACGACCCCGGCGAAGAAATTACATATGATATAGTCAATCAACAGAGTCAATTATTTGGAGGGTCTGATTTCGGATCTTTTGATTTCTAAAGTATAGAAGGTGTTAAAAAGTGACTGAATTAGGAAGCGCTCTGAAAAGTGCAAGAGAAGCAAATGGTCTGAGCCTCGATGATCTGCAGAGGCTCACTAAGATACAAAAGAGGTATCTGATCGGCATAGAAAAAGGGAATTATGATATGATGCCCGGGAAATTTTATGTCCGGGCATTCATTAAACAATATGCTGAAGCCGTAGGGCTGGAGCCGGAGGAAGTTTTCGAACAATATAAAAACGATATCCCGTCAGTAAGGGAAGATGAGCTTCCGGAACAGCTTTCCAGGGTTCAGTCG
>CAKQBC010000170.1 GCA_934215995.1 uncultured Bacillus sp.
ATCGTATACAGTATTTTTAAAGTTGTATTCAAGAATAATAACCTGACAAAAACAAATAAACGCTTCCGTTATTTCCAAATAGCGACTGCCGCCCTGCAATCATTCACTCATGGTACGAACGATGCCCAAAAAGCAATGGGAATCATCACGATGGCACTGATTGCGAACGGTTACCAATCAGGAACGGATATTCAATTTTGGGTACAATTCTCCTGCGCCTTGGCAATGGGGCTCGGTACATCCGTCGGGGGATGGAAAATCATTAAAACCGTCGGCGGCAAAATCATGAAAATCCGCCCTGTCAATGGGGTCGCAGCAGATTTAACCGGAGCAACCGTCATATTCGGGGCAACTACAATCGGCTTGCCCGTCAGCACAACCCACGTCATTTCTTCCTCGATCCTTGGGGTAGGTTCGGCACATCGTCTGAAGGGCGTAAAATGGGGAACTGCACAACGTATGGTCATCACTTGGATCATCACATTGCCGATTTCAGGCGCTCTTGCTGCAATCAGCTACTATATACTCGCTTTATTCCTATAATAAAAACCTGAAAGGCTCGTTCCTTTCAGGTTTTTATTTTGCTTTTTACAAAAAACGTTTGTATCTCTTCAACGCATGGAACGGCTGGCTTTCCTTCGACTCCCCGAAGTATGGCACATCCTCATGGTATGGTGAAGCAAGCATCTCCCAATCATCGTCTTCTTTCATGCATTTTATGTACAAGTCGTACCCTTCACCGTCCGATGGAAACATCGTCACCTTGGCTTCTTCGTGTTCCAGTGCAACATCAATCGCTTTTTTCAGCCTGGTCAGGGATGCCCTGTCCCCTATTATAAACCCGTCCCCATGCCACGAACGCTGTCCATAGATATGCAGGAAATCATTTTCTTCGGGATATTCATCCTCAGCGAATAAGCTTTCCACTTGCCGCAGCACTTCTTCTTCATCTTCTATATTCAAGTACAATTCCCGGTTGAGATCATAATGCGGCTCATTCAGATGGATATAAAAATCCTTTGTAAGTTCATTCTCCTCTATTAGAAAAACCATTTCACTGTATTCCTCTTCCGTGTGCACATATGCCACTACATGAATGGCCCCTTCCCCCCTTCCGTATTCATACAGCATGCAATGCGGGGCAATTTGCGAAGATTGCCTAAACGCAAAACGATTTTTCCGCTTTTTCATATTCAGCATTTTCGGGATTTTCGGCCTGCCCTTATATTCTACAACACCGTATAGCGCTGACATCGGTTCCCCTCCTTTTTATCCTCTTCCTTTTACATAACCAGGCAATTTTAAATTGTCCAAACCTTTCTTTTTCATTATAAAGCGAAACGCCAATCCATGGAGGGTTTTTCTATTATCGAACTCATGAAGCTGGCGGGATTGCCGATTCCGGCATGCTCAGTGATTGGTAAACCTTTAAGGAGCCTCTTTTTATGTTTTTAAAATTTTCAAAACTAACCTATTTATATTATGATACAAATAAGGCTGGCAAAAAAAGGAGCATCGGTACTATGGACAATCATAAAGATATTTTCAAAGGACTAAACGGGGACCTAACGGAATTCGCCGATCTCGTAAGTTCCGTCCTGGAGTGCCCCATCACGCTCGAGGATGCCAATCATCGCCTGCTTGCATACAGTGTCCACAACCATTTGAGCGACCCGGTCAGAATATCGACAATCATCAGCAGGCGCGTTCCCGAAAAAATCATAAACAGTCTATGGAAAGAGGGCTATATGCCGCGTCTTCTGAAAGAATCTGAACCTGTCATTATCCCTTCATTAAATAATATGGAATTTGCAAGAAGAGCTGCAATTGCGGTCAGAAAAAACGAAGAAGTACTCGGGTTTATATGGGCTCTTGAATCGGCACGCACCTTTACTGACAAAGACATCGATTTTCTGAAGCTGGCAGCCAAAGAGGCCAAAAATCAAATATTGCAGGGACACGGCAGAAAAAACAGGCAGCAGGAGAACAGCCAGGAGTTTGTGTGGCAGCTTCTTACGGGCCATTTTGAATCGGAACAAGAAATCCGTGATGCCTGCGCCAAACGGAACATAATTTTGCCTACCCTTTATTCTGTTGTCGTTTTCACCTTCCCGGCAGCCATCGACCAGACGGTTGAACGCCATATATCGTATATGCTGACGACAACCCAAAAGATAAAAGCCAGCCTGTATACTGTTGACCAGAACCGGCTCATTATTCTTGCATCCCCTTCTGTGCAAAAGGACTTCACAGGATCTTTATCCGATTTTATAGAATCCTTCATCACAGGTATGAAAACCCGTTTCCAGATTGACGGCATAAAAGGCGGCTGCGGCCAATCGTATGAGTCGTACCTGAAAGCCAGGAATACATATGACGAAGCTGTATACACCATCATGCTTCAGGATATCTTTCCCGATTCAGCCGGACGGCTTATGAACTTCGCCTCTCTTGGGGCCTATCAGTATTTAAGGGACCTGGCCGGAAGGCAGCTATCAAACATATACCAACTCTGCCTGGAACAGCTGAGGGAATACGATACGAAAAATAACACAAACCTTTTCAGCACTTTAAAAACCTTTCTTTATAAGGATGCTAACCCGCATGATACTGCAAATGAACTGCATCTGCATGTCAATACAATCCATTACCGGCTAAAGCGAATCGGGGAAATCACAAACATCAATATGAAAGATCCGGTTGCCAAGATGTCCCTTTCTCTTGAAATCCTGCTGATGCAATATAATGTCTATATGAAAAACAAAAAGATGACACATACATAAAGTACACTTTTAAGTAAGCTCCCTGAAGGCCCGTTTCCTCTGAAGGATGGAACGACCCCTTAATCAGTGGGGCTTTTCTTCATCTTTGCCTGCTGGTAAGCATTCTGTGACTGCTAATCGGTATATTAGTGGAGTATATCGGAATATGAAACAGGGTAAAAGCTATGTTAAGCTGATATCCGACAATTCCTTACAGCCAAATCGCACACAACAAATAATTCCTGATTTGTAGAATTATACAAATCGAATTGTTTTGATTTTTCCGAAACCACAAAGAAAATATCGCCGAAGGAGCTTATACTTTTATAAAGTCATACTTATTTTTGGAGGTTTTTACTGATGCGCATAGGAATACCGAGAGAAATCAAAAACAATGAGAACCGTGTCGCCATCACGCCGGCAGGAGTCATTGCACTGAAAAAAGCCGGACACGACATTTGGGTGGAAACGGAAGCCGGTGTTGGAAGCGGATTCACAAATGATTCTTACTTAGCCGCCGGTGCATCGATCATTGACGACGCAGCCAAGCTTTGGGCTGAATCAGAAATGATCATGAAAGTAAAAGAACCGCTTCCCAGTGAATACGCTCATTTTCGTCCAGGATTGATCCTGTTCACTTATTTACATTTGGCAGCTGAACCAGAGCTGACAAAAGCATTAGTAGAGAAAGGTGTATTGGCGATAGCCTATGAAACCGTATCCGTCAACCGCACGCTTCCTCTTCTTACGCCAATGAGTGAAGTGGCAGGCAGGATGGCTGCCCAAATCGGGTCGCAATTCCTGGAGAAATCAAAAGGCGGAAAGGGCATTTTGCTAGGAGGAGTGCCTGGTGTTAAGCGTGGTAAAGTCGCCATTATCGGCGGGGGCGTTGTCGGAACGAACGCCGCCAAAATCGCCATCGGTCTCGGCGCCGATGTTACCATGCTAGATGTTAATCCTGATCGCCTGCGCCAATTGGATGATATATTCGGAAACCAAATCACGACGTTGATTTCAAACCCTTATAACATTGCAGATACTGTAGCCGATTCAGACCTGGTAATCGGAGCCGTTCTGATTCCGGGTGCAAAAGCGCCTAAGCTCGTAACTGAAGACATGGTGAAGGGAATGTCCCCAGGATCGGTCATCGTTGACGTTGCCGTGGATCAGGGAGGGATTTTCGAAACAGTTGACCATATCACGACACATGATAACCCGACATATACGAAACACGGGGTTGTCCATTACGCAGTCGCCAATATGCCAGGGGCAGTTCCGCGTACATCGACGATTGCCTTAACGAATGTGACAGTGCCATATGCTCTGCAGATTGCAAACAAAGGCGCCGTAGATGCAATCCTATCAAATGAAGCGCTTCTTAAAGGGGTCAATGTGGCAAACGGAAAAGTCACATTTGAAGCTGTTGCCGCAGATTTAGGATATGATTACGTACCTGCTGAAATGGCACTCCATTCAAAAGAAAATGGGTCTCCCCACTACAGCTGAATGACATGCATAAATATAAGCTGGACTTGGAAAAGTAATAATATTGCTTTTCCAAGTCCAGCTTTTTTACGTTCCTAATTCATATTTATTATACAAGTATATTCAAAATATTTATAATTGTTATTTCTATTGGTATTATTATTCAATTGACCATTAACTATTATTATTTTAAAATAACCATTGTCACTTAACTTCATTTCTTTAATACAGTAAACTATTACAGGAGGAAAACATAATGGGGACTACATCAGCTGTTCATACTAAAAAACACCCACCGGGGTTATTTTTATTGTTCTTCACAGAGATGTGGGAAAGATTCAGCTATTATGGAATGAGGGGTATCCTTGTTCTTTATTTAACAACTGAACTTGTAAGCGGCGGCCTTGGCATGAGCGCGACCGCTGCCATGAGTATCTATGGTTTTTACACAGGAGCGGCTTATATCGCTCCACTTATCGGCGGTTGGCTGTCAGATAAATATTTGGGCAAACGCCATGCCATCACAATTGGTGGTATTACAATGGCGATCGGTAACTTCGTCATTTTCTGGGAGCAGACACAATGGGCAATGTTCCTTGGTCTTGTTCTATTGATTATCGGTAATGGTTTCTTCAAGCCAAATATTTCTTCCCTTCTCGGGGATTTGTATGATTTGAATGACCCGAAACGTGATGCAGCATACACAATCTTCTATATGGGTATTAACGTAGGTGCCTTCTTCGCTCCTTTGGTTATTGCCTTGATTACTGACAAAATCATGGGCGGCATGCAAGGCGACGTGATGGTATATGGATACAAATGGGGCTTCCTTGCTTCATCAATCGGTATGGTGATCGGCCAAGTCCTTTACAACACGTTGGGCAACAAATACTTAGGCGAACATGGCCTGAAACCGGTTGGGCGTGCAGTCAATGAAAAAGGTGTTTCTACAAAAAAACCGTTAACGAAAGTAGAAAAAGAACGTACTGCTGTAATCTTGATCCTAGCTTGCTTCGTAATCTTCTTCTGGGCTGGCTTCGAACAAGCAGGAAGCTCATTGACATTGTACACAAACACATTTGTTGACCGTACTTTATTCGGATTCGAAATTCCTACACCATGGTTCCAATCAATTAACCCGTTATTCATCGTATTGTTGGCGCCTGTTGTATCTATGATCTGGACGAAACTTGCCCACTCAAAACGAGGCGATATCAGTACGCCTGCTAAGATGGCACTTGGGATGATTCTATTGGGATCAGGTTTCTTGATCCTGTTAATTGCGGTACTTGGTACAGGAAACAATCCTGAAGCGGCATTCCAGCCTGCTCATGTTATGTTCATTATCATGACTTACTTCTTCCATACGCTTGGTGAACTGTGCCTGTCTCCAATCGGCTTATCAATGGTCAGCCGCATGGCTCCGCTTAAGCTGGCATCCCTATTGATGGGTGTTTGGATGGCAAGTACAGGGGTTGCAAACGTACTGGCTGGACAACTGGCTTCTGTCACACAATCACTTGGATATTTCGAAGTT
>CAKQBC010000171.1 GCA_934215995.1 uncultured Bacillus sp.
TGGACAAGATGAGCACAAAAGGGACATGGCTGATCACCACCCTCGACCCCGATTATCACTTCGGTTCGTACTTTATGCCAGCGACTGAACGGTTCCTGGATGGTTTTTTCCCTTGGCTCGCTGAGGGCAGAGTGTGATTCGGCTGCTGCAGGCAAATGCTTCTTTCGCCTGAACGGAATGCTGCGGCAATCGGCTAAATTGTCCGAGTAGTTGTTTATTGCCTATTTCCGATTTGCCCCCTTGCATTGCCCTTATGGTTGATGTATTATACCAATACAGGCTGCATTGTACGTGATGCATAATTAAGTTTTAACCTTTAAGCTGTAATAGGGAGTTTTTATAAAAGTGGAAATGACAAGCCTTTGCCTATACGGCATGGAGGACATGCAGGAACACTTTTGCGGACACCCACTTTTAGGAGTGGTGGTTTAAAACTTTCTTATATGAAACGGCAACAGCGGCTTGGTGTATATGTTACTAAGGTCAATTCCGGAGAGGGATTGGCCTTTTTGGTATATTGGAACGAATAAGTCCATCCGGCGGGTGCCACCAAGGCAGGACAGGGGATTACATGCTGAATGTTTAAAATGGGCCCTTCTGTAAAAAATACGTGTATACATAAACAAGACCTTGACAGCAGCAGGGAGGAAGATATGGAACGAGCTTATTATATGGAAGCGAACGACGGGAAGCAGATTTATGTACGCGAGTGGCTCCCGCATGTAGCGAAAGCGGTCGTCCAGATTATGCATGGGATGAATGAGCACTCCGGCCGTTATGCAGATTTTGCAGCCTTTCTGAACCAAAATGGGTATGCCGTTTATGCAGATGACCACCGTGGCCATGGAATGACTGCGGGCAGCTCCGGGGAAATAGGATATATCGGCGAAAACGGTTTTGAACATATGCTTGCAGACCAGCTAATGCTGACAAAGGCCGCTAAGGAAAAACATCCGGGATTGCCGTTTTACATACTTGGCCATAGCATGGGTTCCTTTCTGGCCCAAAGGTACATGCAGCTGAACGGGAAAAATATCTCGGGAGCGATTCTGGTCGGAAGCGACGGAAACCGGAAGGATATTCCCCTCGGTATACTTGTTGCAGGCCTGGTTGAGCGTTTCAACAATGACAAACGCTGGCGGGGGATGGAACGGATTGTGTTTAAAGGGTTTAACTCACGGTTCGAAAAGAGATCAAGGTTTGAATGGATTGCCAGCGACAGCGAGGTTGTCGACGCCTACTTGAATGATCCTTTTTGCGGGCATGTCTTTCCGCCAAGCTTTTACCATCAGTTTTTGAGCTTTATGAAACTGCTGTTCGATCCGGAGCAAGCAGCACAGATTCCTACAGAGCTGCCGGTCCTGATTTTATCCGGCGAAGAAGACCCTGTAGGCGAATTCGGGAAAGGTGTACAGCGGCTGTATCGGCAATTCAGTGATGCTGGCGCACAAGACCTCGGATTCAAATTATACAGGAATGTGAGGCATGAAATCCTGAACGACGCCAGCAGGCAAACAGTCTATGAAGACGTCGTTTCTTGGCTTGACGGAAAAACAGCAGCCATACTGCGCCAAAACCCTGACGGTTAATACATTTTAGCCGTCAGGGTTTTTTAATGCGAAGGAAGCTTGGACAAATCTATCGTCATATAAAAATGATATTGAAATATATTTTGAGTAATACTGTTTTGATGCATACAGGAAATTGATCGTCATCGAATGAAGAAACGGTTCTATTCTATTTGGGGGGATTGGATGATGAAAAGGAACGGAAAGATTTGGATGACTGCTTTATTTGCCCTTATTTCTATTCTTATGGTTGCTGGATGCAGTGGTGGGGACGAGCCTGAAAAAGAGACATTCCGGTTTGGGATGAGCGGTTTGTATAAGCCGTTCAATTTCAAGGAAAACGGTAAGCTGACCGGGTTTGATGTGGAAATCGGTGAGGCGCTAGCCAAAAAGATGGGGAAAGAGCCGGAGCCGGTGACCAATCCATTCGAAACAATCATTCCAGGGCTGCAGGCTGATAAATACGATGCAATCATCGGCAGCCTTACGGTAACACCGGAACGAGAGAAGGCAGTCTCTTTTACAGACACATACTACAGCTCAGGTTCACAGGTGTTCGTTTTCTCGGAAAACAGCGATATCAAAGGGCCGGAAGATCTGAAAGGCAAAAAAATCGGTACGGTGAAGGCAAGCGTATACCTGGAGCATGCGCTAATCCTTACAGACAAGGCGAATGTCATTGAATATGATAGTGATCTCACTGCGCTTCAGGACTTGCCGACAGGCAGGCTTGATGCCGTTATTACCGATCAAATGGTGGGTTTTCGGGTCATGAAGGAAAAAGCGATCGACATTAAAGATTTAGGGGAGCCTTTATCCCATGACAAACAAGCGATCGCTGTCAAAAAAGACGATGAGGAATTGCGCAAAGAAATCAACAAGGCCCTTGCAGCGATAATTGAAGATGGTACGTATGCAAAAATCAGTGAAAAGTGGTTTGGCCGCAATATACTTGGCGAGGACGTCCAATGAATCGTCTTGGTGGATATTTATATATGAGGGAAGGTGGCCGCTATTGTTGAAATATTCCGGGACAATTATGGCTTATTCCTTGAAGCATCGGGGCTGACGCTTAAACTGACAATCACTTCTCTCGTGTTCGGGTCAATTATCGGCTTGTTCTTCGCCTTGCTGCGGATTTCCAAGAAAAAATGGCTGAATGCAATCGCGGACATTTATATCGGAATCATACGTGGAACCCCCTTGATTGTGCAGATTGCCATCCTTTATTTCGGTATTGCCTCATTCGTGACGCTTTCTCAGTTTTGGGCCGGTTCAATTGCTTTAGCGGTCCACAACGGCGCTTATATTGCTGAAATATTCCGAGGTGCCATCCAAGGCGTGGATAAGGGGCAAATGGAGGCGGGACGGTCACTGGGGATGAGTTATCCTTCAACCATGAAGGAAATAATCCTCCCCCAGGCTTTCAAACTGTCGATTCCTTCATTAGGGAACCAATTCATCATTTGCCTCAAAGATTCTTCATTAGTGGCGTATGTCGGTATGTCCGATTTATGGGGTGTAGGCTTGAGCGAGGCAGCGTCCAATTACCGGCAGCTGGAGACATATGCAGTGGTTGGATTATACTATTTGGCAATTGTCATGGCGATTACATTTTTGCTGAAAAAAGTGGAGAAGCGGCTCAATGTACAAATGTAGAACGCTTATTATTTAATAGGAATAAAGTTTAGGGCATCGGCCATGTGAAAATGGCACGATGCTTTTTTTGTCTTTGGCAGCCAAGGCTGCCTCTCTGCTTTCTTTGATTAATGCAAGAAAGCAGAGAGGTAAATTCTAAGGATATATATAGGAAAAAGGTAACTTGTCGAATTTTGTGGTGACTCAATACTATTACCTATGCAGTAATTCGAAAGAACTGACTTTTTTGAATATTTTTTACATCACTGAAATTTTTTGTTACTATCATAGTATTATAGAGCACCAAGCGCTTGGAATATCAGGGTTTTTAAGCTTTTTCACAAGCGGCAGCAGGAAAATGCAATCATTTATATCATCAAGTATCGACATGCTTCTACATTTAACAGAGGAGGGACGGTATGTCAGGGGAAATTAAAGTTGTTTATGGACCCGTAGAGTCACAAATCTCAAAAATGAATGCGGCTGCAGATTCTCTTCAACCAAAAACGGAAGCGCCAATTGAAGGGAATGTAATGGATGTAGTCGATAAACTGACGGATCTGGCCAGGGATTTGGAGGCTTGCCTATCCAAGTATAAGGCAGTCCTTAAGAATAATATTGCCACTACTGATAAGTCCGTTGAACATCTCAGGCAGATGGATGAGAACATTTCACAGGGGATATCTTCAACCAGGGGCGGCCCGCAGCAGCTTCGGCAATAATATATAGGAAACTACTCGTTCCCGGTGTATACAGAAAACCATTCCCTCTACAGCAGCAGGGTGAATGGTTATACCTTCGCATTTTAAACGGAGGCAGTAAACGATGATCAATGTGCCGGAAATGGCTGTCTGTTTCGGCAAAATCCTTAAAAATAGTAAAGGAGCAGGCTATGGAAAGGAAAAATTACATAGGCGGCTATACCCCTTTCAGTAAAGGGAAGCCCTTCCGCAAAGGGGGCGCATTCCGATGAAAGTGCTTGATGTGAGGCAATTTCAGGATGGCGTACATCGGTATGTAACAATGCTTAATCGCCTCGAATCGGAAATGAAAGAAATCGAAAGTGCCATAAAAACGATTTCGGAGATGAATGAGGAATTGAAAGGGAAGGGCGGTTCCGCTATCCGTTCTTTTTATGCGGAATGCCATTTGCCCTTTCTGCAGTTTTTTGTCATTTTCAAGGACAACTTCGAAAGTATCCTCAGCAGCATGCATGATGCCCTTCATGCACTTGAATCCAATCCTTCCGGTTTCATCAGGGAACAATTCCTTCAGATTGATGTGAGGGATGGCCTGGAGAAAATCGGAAATAAGACAGAAGCCCTTACGAACGAGGCTAACAGCTATATTAATAGTGTGGCGGATATTGTTGCCTTGCCGAAAGTGGAGGACAACGGGGTCCAATCTGGTGTTATCCAGTCTCATAAAAACAGGATTGATACGGTCATCGGCCTGGATGAATTTGATTCCTCCCAAATTATGGCCCTGTCTGAAGTGCAGGATAAAATCACGAAAATGGATACATGGATATCAGATATCGAGTCTTTAGTGGCCGATGGACTGACTAATATTGATTTTCCGGCAGAACAATGGAAAGCGTATGCTTCTTCTACAGGCCTCCAGAAGGACTTGGAGGGCTCTGGTCAGACTGTCGGGAAGAAACCCGAAGACAAAGAGAAGGATGAAGGCAACGATTATTGGGGAATGGCGACTACCAGTTCTTTGATTGCCAAGGAGGCACGCGCAAGCTTCAGGCTCTTCAGGGCAAGAGGCGGATTGGTAACCGAGCAATATAAGGGGAAATACAGGATCTATGCTACGCAGGATGCGCTCAGAAAGCTGGGCATCAATCCTACTCCTGGTGCAAAGAGCGATTTCATGTATAAGCTGCCGAAAGATATGTCTAAGTGGAAACCTGAGCATCATCAATTGTTCAATCATGGGAATAAGACACTGCTGAAGGCAGCGGACGTAAAGCCGGGGGATAATGGTTGGTCTGCAATCGGGGACAGCGTTATGGTTAAGAATGAGCATTTGCTGAACTGGAACAAAGATGCCGCCAACGCAACAGGCAAGGCGAAAATTGTTGGGAAAGCGGCGCTTAAAGGAACCGTAGAAGGCTTCACGGATATCGTAAATGCTAAAGGGATCGTTCAAGCAATCGGTGATAAGGATATTCCAAATATTGCTGTCAAAGGGTTGGCGCCGCTGGCAGCGATCGGAAGTTATGCCAACAATTATTCTGATGCCAAAAAGGATGGGCTGAAAGGAGCCGATGTCCATCAACGTGCGATATTGGATACGACAATCGACACAGCGATTTCCTCTGGTGTCCAGGCAACAGCCACAGCTTTAGGAACAGCGCTTATCCCGATACCGGGTGTCGGCACGGCAGTCGGGGTAGGGGTCGGAATTGTGGCGAACTGGGCGTTGAACAAGAAATGGGGAGACTCAAAAGAATCGGCGATGGATAAAATTAAAGGCTGGTTCCGCTAGAAAGGGGTTTGCTCCATGGCAATGAGAATGTCTGAAGAAGATTATGCAGTATTGAGG
>CAKQBC010000172.1 GCA_934215995.1 uncultured Bacillus sp.
GCACTGGATTTATTTTTCAAGCATTCACCTCATCTGGTGATTCTGGATATCATGATGCCTGGTATGGATGGCTGGAGTGTACTGGAAAAAATCCGTGAAAAAAGCGCCTGTCCTGTCATTATGCTTACGGCTAAAGGTGAAGAGATCAATCGGGTGCAGGGCTTCGAAGTGGGCACAGATGATTATATCGTGAAGCCATTCAGCCCGAGGGAAGTAGTCTTGAGGGTCAAAGCACTGCTTAGGCGTTCTTCCCAAACAAGCTATATCCAAACAGATACGACGACTAAGGATATCATCGTGCTTCAGCACCTTACAATCGATAATGATGCCCATAGGGTAACAGCCGATGGGAAAGAAGTTTCATTGACTCCGAAAGAATACGAACTGCTCTACTTCCTGGCCAAAGCTCCGGATAAGGTATTCGACAGGGAGCAATTGCTTAAAGAAGTATGGCATTATGAATTTTTCGGCGATCTGCGTACAGTTGATACGCACGTAAAACGCCTGCGCGAAAAATTGAACCGTGTTTCCGAAGAAGCGGCAAAAATGATTGTGACTGTCTGGGGTGTCGGATATAAATTCGAGGCAGTGAATGAATAATGGTATTCTTGAGGAGTGTCGTTGGTAAGCTCTGGTTTACGATCCTTCTGCTCGTTTCTTTTGTGCTGCTTATTTTGACGGTGCTCCTTCTTGAATTCTTTGAGAATTTCAACACGCAGCAGGTTGAAAATGACCTGGCGGCGACTGCAGTCCGTGTAGTGAAGATTCTGGAAGAGCATGACGCGTCCGAACGCACACTTGAACTATCATCAAGGATGCTGGATGATTCCAAGGATATCCTGATCGTCTATGATAACATGGATTCCTTCTCATCCGAAACCGATTCATCCGGCCAGGTGCTTTCCTTGCAGACTGTACTGGAGGATGAGGATCTTTCAAAGGTTCTGAAAGAGGAGGCGGCAGTAACAAAGAAAAGATCGCTTGATGAATCGGCCGAAAGCGAATACATAGTTGTCGGGGAGCCTTTTGAAAATGGAGGCGCGACCGGGGCTGTATATGTCTCGCAGTCATTGGATTCCATGAGGAATACAGCGGAATCTACGACAAAATTCATCATTCTTGCTGCCGGTGTAGCTATCATCCTGACGACAATTTTCGCCTTTTTCCTTTCCACCCGCATCACAGCACCTTTGCGTAAAATGAGGGAAGCGGCATTTGAGGTTGCGAGAGGTAAATTCGATACGAAACTTCCTACACCTTCAAGTGATGAAATCGGTGCATTGGCGACAGCCTTCAACCAGATGGGCAGGCAGCTGAAGTACAATATGAATGCACTCAGCCAGGAAAAAGAAAATTTGGCCAGTGTTCTAAGCAGCATGGCTGATGGTGTAATTACAATCAATATCGATGGAACGATCCTTGCAACAAATCCGCCTGCTGACCGGTTCATCCAATACTGGTTCAATGAGAACAAGGAAAATGCGGAAAGCAGCAATGTTCCGCCTGAATTGATGCAATTGTTCCAGAATTCGATCGAAAGCGAACAGGAGCAGGTTGGCGATGTGCAAATCGGCGACCATTATTGGGTGATTATTGTAAGTCCCCTCTATAACAATAAGAATACAAGGGGAGCAGTGGCGGTGCTCCGTGACATGACGGAGGAGCATAAGCTCGAGAAGATGCGGAACGACTTCATAGCGAATGTCTCGCATGAATTAAGGACCCCGATCAGCATGCTTCAAGGATACAGTGAAGCGATTGTGGATGACATAGCCGAATCACAGGAAGAAAAGCGCGAATTGGCAAAAATCATTTATGATGAATCCCTTCGGATGGGACGGCTGGTGAACGATCTTCTTGATTTGGCCCGCATGGAGGCAGGGCATATCAACCTGCACTATGAGACTATTGAACTAGGTCCGTATCTGGACAGGGTCACAAGCAAATTTGCCGGTCTTGCCAAGGATAAAGGCGTGCAGGTGGAGCTGTATGTAAATGATGGGGATACTGCATGGAATCTGGATCCCGACAGGATTGAACAGGTGATGACCAACCTGATCGATAATGCGATCAGGCATACGCCAAACGGGGGACAGATTACAATCCAGCAAAATATCATCCATGGCAACCAGCTTCATCTTGAAGTAAAAAATACCGGACCGGCCATTCCCGCAGAAGATCTGCCTTTTATTTTCGAGAGGTTCTATAAGGCCGATAAAGCAAGGACGAGAGGGAACTCCGGAACAGGAACCGGTTTGGGGCTTGCGATTGCCCAAAATATCGTAAAAGCGCATAAAGGCGAAATATCTGTCGAAAGTTCCGAAGGGAAGGAAACGACATTTAGTTTCATCATTCCCCAAGTTTTGTAGAAAACGCCGTTCAGCGGAAGAAATGACGAAAATTATTGTTACATGGGTAACGCCCCCTGTGAAAAAGATGGAATTTTCCGTCTGTATCATGGGTTGCCGTAAAAGGAAGCGCATATGCTTCCTTTTTTGCTAGAGGGTCTGCCGAAAAAACACTTCAAGTGATTATGGAATCTCAAACGAGCAAGCCTGTTATTTTATAAGCGGGAAATCCTTCTATACGTAAGGGGAGTTGTCCGGCGGGCTGAATAGAGCTGTATGGTTCACTCCGGCAATCCAATCCCTGAAAAGATGCAACTAAGCCGTGGCCAGAATGAAAAAATTTTACACGCAAGATTCCATTATATTGAATAATTTGTATGTTTTGGTTGTGAAATTCGCAGACCGGCCGGCTGAATAATTTTGAAAATATACAAGAACGCCATCATACTATGTAACCTTTACTTTGCCGGTCCGTCTAATCAATAACGGAAGAAGGAGAAAAAAATGCACTCCGCATTTCAGCAATTATATGAAAAATACCATCAGGATGTATTCCAGTTTTTATTTTATATGGTGAAAAACAGGGAAACGACTGAGGATTTGGTACAGGAAGTATACATTAAGGTGCTTAACTCATATGACCGGTTTGAAGGGAAGAGCAGTGAAAGGACGTGGCTGTTCTCGATTGCACGCAACACGGCCATAGACCACTTCAGGAAAGAAAAGGGCTGGAAACAGCGGATCTTCGATAATTTTGATTGGAGCAGGGACACAATCAAGGATTCAAATCCACTGCCTGAGGAAGTGGCTGTCCTGAACCAGGAAATCCAAACTATCTATAAATGCCTGGATTACTGCACAGTCAATCAGAAGACCGTTCTGATCCTACGCTACATTCAGTCGTTGTCCATAACAGAAACCGCAGAAGTATTGGGGTGGACGGAAAGCAAAGTAAAAACAACGCAACATAGGGCATTAAAGGCGATTCGATCCTTTATGGAGAATGCCGAGCGAAAGGAGGGTGGCAATGATGACAAAGAAGCGATGGGACGATGATGATCTGAAATCCATGCTCGGGAAGCTCCCGGAAATTAAGGATGCGAGAAATCCTGATGACATCTTCATGCAGATCCAGAGCAAGGCAGGCAGAAGAAAAAGGATACCGTGGAAGGTAGTTGTAGCCAGTGCTGCAGCGGTATTGTCACTCGCCATCATTACGCCGGCATTCCTCGGGGGATTGAATGATGGCGCCCAATATGAAAATTCATCAAGCGGAGACCGGGCGACGGAATCACATTCAACAGATCAGCTGCCTGGAATGGAAAACGGAGAGGGAAGCAAGATAGCAACAGACGATGCCGGAAAAGCGGCTGATGAGAAGCCGGAATCGGCCGGGCAGAATCAAGATACAAAAATAACAGCAGCGGATGAAGGGTCGGTTGAAACGGAGGGCATTAGCAAGTCTGCGGAGATCTTATTCGGCAAGGATTTGGAAGGCAAAAGCTACTTTACAATCGCTGCACCGACAAATGATGCGCAATATTTTGTCCCTCTGACATTCCTGGTTGAACAATTATCCCCAGAGGCGTTGATGGAAAAGCTTGTAGGCCAAATGGGCAACATACAGGAAGATAGCTATGGCCTGTCGGATTTTCTGCCTATAGAGGCGGAAGTGAGGCTGCAGCCGGACCTGAAAAGTGTAGAGGTGGATCTTCCGGCAGACCATCCCTATAAGGGGAGGGAACAGCAGTTGATAGCAACAATCGAGGAAACTTTCCGTTATTCAGATATCGATTCATTTACTGTTTCTATTGAAGGGAACACGGCAATGGAATTCGGAAATTATCTGCTTAGCGAACCCTTTAAGATAGACCGCCATCCTAAAAGGGCCATCTTCCTTTTCAAGCCGGAAGTTGCTCCCGGCATAATCATGATGGCGCCTTCGCCCGTCGAATATGAAACGATTGCAGAGGCGATTGAGGCGATGAAGCGGGGAGAAGAATTTGAAGGAATATACCCTTCCATCCCTGAAGGGCTTGAAGTGGGTAGTGTAGAAGAAAACGGGGAAACCCTTTCCGTCCATTTAACAGGGGATGGCATAGCTGCAGACTCTGCTGACAATATTCTCGCGTTAAGGGCCATATTGCTTTCCGCCAGGGATTTTGGATTCGAGACAGTGACATTCATAAATAAATCGGTCGGACAGATAGGCGATTATGAAATGAATGTACCGATTGATACACCGGTGGCCCCGAACTTAATTTCCGACTTGCCCTAAAGCATCGGTCTGGTAAACGATAATTCTGCCTTTTTCCTGCATCAATAAAAAAAAAAGCTATTTTGCCGTTCTCTTATCAGGATGCCGAACATAAGATGAAAAGGTAATTCTGTAGGAGGAGACATATGATCGACTATGCAAGAAGAATGATAATTGTGCTTATCATGGCGTTGTTCATTTCCCTGCTTTTCCTAGGAGGGACGATCGGCCATGCACTAAGCAAGCGGATGAACGAAGAACCAGCAAAGGATCAAGCAGAATATATCCATAACGAAGAAGCCTTGGCTCCACTTGGGAGCCAAGGCTTCTTCTCTTTTTTAGATTTGCATGGCTGACCAGCAGAGGCTGCCTGATCGAAGCATTGCTTTACAGGTTGATGCGATGAAGCTTCGTGATATCTTCAAGAGTAAGCAAAAGCTTGCATATGTCATCGGAAAGCGGTTTGTCGAAGGACATTACCATGATCGCTTCCCCGCCCGCTTGTTTACGGCCAACTTGCATGGTTGCGATATTTATGCCGTTTTCACCAAGCAGCATGCCGACACGGCCGATGACGCCGGGTTTGTCGGTGTGGCGGATATACAATAAATTTCCGGCAGGGACAAAATCTATTGCAAAATTATTAAGGCTGACGATCCGTGGACCGTAGTGTTCAATATAAGTTCCTTTGACCTCAAGCTGAGTATTGTCGCCTTTTACGGTAACGCTGATCGAATTTGTATAGCCGGATGTGTTTTGGGAAATTTTCTCTCCGACTGTAATCCCTCTCTCTTTTGCGACAAGCATGGCGTTCACTTCGTTTACCGGATGATCTATTCTTGATTTGAAGAAGCCGGATAAGAGGCTTTTCGTCAATATACTGCTGTCGAATTCAAGGACAGTGCCCGCGTACGTCACAGATATCTCGTGTACGCCTTCCTTCATACATTGTGAAGAGATTTTCCCGATTTGTTTAACCAGCCCGTGGAAAGGCTGAATCCGTTCGAATACCTCTTTAGATATGGCCGGGAGGTTAATAGAATTAGAGACCGGATTGCCATTCAAGTATGTTAGGACTTCCTGTGCGACCTGTGTCGCAACATTCAACTGGGCTTCCTTCGTGGATGCACC
>CAKQBC010000173.1 GCA_934215995.1 uncultured Bacillus sp.
GAGGAACGAACGAAGTGAATAGCGAGCGCGATTGCTCTTATTCAATTGTTGTTCTGTATTGCTTATTATAGCACACGCACTACAAAAATCAATTAACAGGTCTTGGGAACGAAGGAAACAAACCGCAGGGAGCGTTATTGTTTCTGGCGGTCGCGGAAAGCTCGCTCGATGTCGCGTTTCGCCTCTTTCTTCTTGAGGTCCTCGCGCTTGTCGTATTGCTTTTTCCCTTTTCCAAGCCCAATCAATACTTTGGCGAACCCATTTTTCAGGTATACCTTCAATGGGACAAGCGTGTAGCCCTGCTCTTTCGTGATGCCGATCAGCTTGTTGATTTCACGCTTATGCAACAGCAGCTTGCGGACACGCAACGGGTCATGGTTGAACCTGTTCCCTTGTTCATATGGGCTGACGTGCATATTGTACAAGTATACCTCCCCATTCTGGATGCGGGCATGGGCATCCTTCAGGTTCAGCCTTGAATTGCGGATCGACTTGATTTCTGTCCCCTGCAGCACGATTCCGGCTTCATATGTTTCTTCTATAAAATAATCATGGTATGCCTTTTTGTTTTGGGCGACTTGCTTGCCCATTCCTTTAGCCATGTAACATCCTCCTGACTCCTGAAACGATAGTATCTCTAGTGATAATGATAACTGAAAGAGAGCCTAAGTGAAAGGCTCTCTCAGACTGTTGACAAACGCTTGCATTCTTTGTTGCTTGCCCGGCTCGTCCGCTCATGAAGTGAACAGGACGCTTATCACGTAAGCATTGTCGCAGGAAGCGACGCTTTTAGCTTACGTTCTTTAATTGTTCTATTCGCGTCTTCTAGGGTCTCGGCGCGCCTCGACTGACAAACATTTTCAATCAGTCTTAGGTGCAATTAAAAAGATAATGCTTAAAATTGAATTTGTCTACATACTGAGAGTACCTAAGTTTAAAGGCTCTCCCTTATTAGCGTTTTTTCTTGCGCTTTGCTTTCGGCGCGTTTTCGAAAAACTTTTTGTTTTTCTTAGGCTTTTTCCCGCTCTTTGGTTTGTCGTCCTTCTTGCGTTTGCGGGACCGCCCTTCACCGCTTCCGGATGGGCTTTTCCCACGGCCTTTCCGGTCGCCGCGGCTTCCGGCTTTGAATACACGCGTTTCGTTATTGTCGCGCCTTCTCGTATTCTTCATGCCTGCCACTTCGAAATCGATGGCGCGTTCGTCTTTATCCACGTTGATGACCTTCACCGTGATTTCATCGCCGATGCGGAAAACTTTTGCCGTCCGTTCCCCGATCATCGCCAGATGGCGCTCGTCGAAACGGTAATAGTCATCATTCATCGCACTTACATGGACGAGCCCTTCAATTGTGTTCGGAAGCTCGACGAACATACCGAAGTTCGTGACTGAACTGATGATGCCGTCGTATTCCTCCCCGACTTTATCGAGCATGTATTCAGTTTTCTTCAGATCATCGGTTTCACGTTCGGCATCAACCGCACGTCTTTCACGCTTCGATGTATGGTCGGCAATCTCCGGAAGCAACGCATTCCATTTTTCCCGTGTCCCACTATCAAGCTTGCCCTCAATCAGATAGGTGCGGATAAGCCTGTGGACAATCAAGTCCGGATAGCGGCGGATCGGCGATGTGAAATGCGTATAGAATTCTGTCGACAATCCGAAGTGCCCAAGGCTTTCCGGATCGTACTTCGCCTGCTGCATCGAACGGAGCATAACAGTAGAAATCACCATTTCTTCCGGCTTTCCTTCAACCGCTTCGATGATTTCCTGCAAGGCTCTCGGGTGGACGGAATTTGCTTTTCCTTTCACCACATAACCGAAATT
Organism: uncultured Bacillus sp.; assembly: GCA_934215995.1. GTDB lineage: Bacteria > Bacillota > Bacilli > Bacillales > DSM-1321 > Bacillus_AD. Next base: position 1,825 of record CAKQBC010000173.1, read on the forward strand.
CGTGATGAATTCGAAGAATCGCTGCAGCTTCTCTTCTTTCGGATCTTCGTGGATCCGGTACAGAAACGGCACTTCCATCCAGTGGAAATGCTCTGCAACTGTTTCGTTCGCGACGAGCATGAACTCTTCGATCAATTTTTCGGCTACAGACCGTTCACGCAGCACCACATCAATCGGTTGGCCTTCTTCATCGACGACCACTTTCGATTCCTTGAAATCAAAATCGATTGCGCCCCGGCGCATGCGTTTGTTCCGCAGGATTTCAGCCAGCTTCTCCATTCTCTCGAACATCGGGACAAGCGGTTCATATTTGCTGCGAAGCTCCTCATCCTGGTCGACGAGGATTTTATTCACATCGGAATACGTCATTCGTTCCGTTGTTTTGATGACACTTTGGAAAATCTCGTGTTTTACGACTGTCCCTTCGGCATCGATTTCCATATCGCAGGATAACGTCAGCCTGTCGACTTTCGGATTCAGGGAACAGATTCCGTTTGACAGCCGGTGCGGAATCATCGGAATTACGCGGTCCACCAAATATACACTGGTTCCCCGATCATATGCTTCCCTGTCAATCGGGCTGCCTTCTGTCACATAATGGCTTACATCAGCAATATGTACGCCCAGCTTATAGTTACCATTCTCCAGCCGGGTCACTGTGACGGCATCATCCAAGTCCTTTGCATCAGCGCCATCGATTGTCACGATGGTTTCTTCGCGCAGGTCACGGCGGTCTTTCAAGTCTGATTCGTCGATTGTCTCAGGCGTCTCTGTCGCCTGCTTCAGCACATCCTCCGGGAATTCAAGCGGCAGGCCGTTGCTGTGAATGATTGAAAGGATGTCCACTCCAGGATCATTTTTATGGCCCAAGATCTGGATGATTTTCCCCTCAGCGCTGGCTCTTCCTTCCGGATAAGCAGTCAGCTTCACAACTACCTTATGTCCTTCGACAGCCCCCATATTCGCTGTTTTCGGGATAAAAATATCATTCGTAATTTTCTTATCATCCGGAATTACGAAACCAAAATGCTTGCTTTCTACATACGTTCCGACAACTTCCTGCAACCCGCGCTCGAGGATTTTTTCTACGCTTCCCTCGCGCCTTGATCCCGAGCTAGTCGAAGAGACCCGCACCAGTACAATATCCCCGTGCATGCTGTTTTTCGTTTCATTGGGCGGGATAAAAATATCATCCATGCCCGGCTCTTCAGGCGTCACGAAGGCAAACCCTTTTGCATGCGCAGTCAGCTTTCCGCGGATCAGATTCATCTTTTCCGGCATGCCGTAGCGGTTGCTTCTTGTCCGGACCACAAGGCCCTGCTCTTCCATTTTCACAAGTGCCTTCACGAAGCTCTTGAATTCGCTGGACTCCTCAATGCCCAATACCTCTTCAAGCTCCTGGACCGTCATCGGCTTATACGATTCTTCCTTCATGAATGCCAGCAGTTTGTCGAAATAAAAACGGATTTGTTCATCCATTTATACTACCTCCCTCTTCAAGGGTAGAAGCTATTCTTTCCAGTCTAATTGCTGCAGGAATGCATACACATCCTCATGCAGCTGCTCTTTTTCCTTATCGAGCGTTATAACATGTCCAGATTCCTCATACCATTGCAGTTCTTTTTTTGAACTGTTTATTCCATTATATATAATGTTTGCACTTTCCGGGTCAATAACCTGATCGTGCTTTCCCTGGGCTACAAATGTCGGGACCGTGATTCTATCGATAGATTCGCGGACACCGGCAATCAGGCCCTGCAACGCTTCAAGGGTCTCCATCGGCGCAATCTTATCCACTTCTTCTTCAATTTGCCCTGCAGGCTTCCCTTCCCGCTTTTTGAATTCCCTTGCGTAATCAAGGACGCCTTTATTCATATCCTCCACGCTCCGGAATGACATCGGGGCACACATAGGTATAATTCCCTTTATAGGTACAGTGTAACCCAATTTCAAAGAAAATACGCCTCCAAGCGACAGCCCGGCAACGGCTATTTCATCATGCCCTTTACGCTTCAGATAATCATAGCCCATCAGGACATCCTTCCACCAGTCTTTAGGACCGTACTTCACAAGCTCTTCTGCCGGTGCGGCATGCCCTTTATATTGAGGGGCATGGCTCGTGTAGCCCCTTGTTTCCAGATAGCGCCCAAGCATCCGCACATCCGCGGAATTTCCCGTGAATCCATGCAATAATAAAACAGCCCTTTTTCCCCCTTCAAAGGTGAATGGTTCCGGCAATTTAATTTTCATGTCTCTCTATCCCCTTTATATATCCGTCCACTTTGTTCGCTTCACTTGGCTGCTTGCCCTCCGTTATCCGAAATGATAAACAGCCTGTGAATGCCAATTGGCTCCACCCCAACAGCAGGAATGCCAACTGTCAGCCGTATCGCTTATATACTCATTTAAGCATTGTTTATGCTTTTAAGCCATCAATACGCTGTTGGGAAATCCGCCCTTACGGCACCCTATGGAGCCTGAAGAAGAGAGATCTCAAGAGAATAAAAAAGGCCATTCCCATTAAGAATAGAGAATAGGCCACGTATTTTTCCGCAATTGTGAAAACAAAAAAACCAGCAATGGCTGGTTTCATCGATTCGGATTACATTGCCAAATATGCAAGCGCAATGGTAAGGCCGAAGAAAAGTACGGATAGGACAATCGTAATTCTGTGAAGAACCAAGTCTATTCCGCGTGCTTTCTGTTTACCGAATAATTGCTCCGCACCGCCGGAAATGGCACCGGAAAGACCTGCACTTTTCCCTGATTGAAGCAGAACAACTGCTATAAGTGCGATACTAACAATTACCAGAAGAACTGTGAGAAATGTATTCACGCAGTCCACCTCCTACTTTCTTGACAATATTAGTTTAAATGTACCATACCTTTACAAGATTAACAATCTATTTCGGACATCGGCAGAATGAATCCGCATGCCGACAGGGCAGGATTCCCCATGCAATCACCGGCCAAACAGGATTTTCCCGCTTCATGTAGGGTATAATAAGGATAAGAGAGGAAGTGGGCACAATGTTCAATTCGATTGTTCAAAAACTCGATATTCTCAATCTTGTTCTGGCTCTCGCCGCAGGCTATTGTTTACTGGTGAATGTACAGGCATATCTGCAGGGACTGACCATGCTGCTTGCCATCGGCATGCTCCTTTTGGCCAAATACCGATACACGAGAATACATATATTCTTTACATACTTTTTCAGCCTATTTTTTTTCGGGTTATTATTTCAGCAAATAGCCGAAAAACCGATTTTCGCCAATATTGAACTTCCATTAAACGGAGCCGTCATCCTTCTGGCAGCTCTATTGCTCAGCGCGATTGCCGCATACGGGAAATTCGGAAGCCATACCCTTTCCCTGTTATGGTTCGCCTTGCACGCTGTGATGATTTTCGTTTCATCCCGCCTGGCGGGCCCTTCCTTTTTGGATATGTACTGGTCCATCCCGGCACAGAAAGAAACCATAAGCGGCTTTTATCCGATTTTATTAGCAGCCATGCTGATCGGCGTCTACTTTGAAAAATATCAGCATGAAATCCGGAATGATAAAATGCTTCGTTAAAAAACTGTTGCTCTATCTTTCACATATCAAAATATAGTTTCTGATTCTGATAGACTTTATAATAATGGCAAACAAACAGGATGAAAGGTGCTGACAGAATGAAACAATGCGGTGAATGCTTTGATGGAAAAGTGATGGATGAATCCCACGAAGATTATGAGAAGCTGGACAGGGAACTGATCCGTCTGATTGATGGAGGGCAATTTTCCTATTACGATGCTTTCAGGCGGGCAAGCAGGCTCTACCCGGCCGTTACACAATGTCCTGATTGCAAGGGAACTGGCCATGTG
>CAKQBC010000174.1 GCA_934215995.1 uncultured Bacillus sp.
GATGCCGGCCCTCTGATAATATTGATGAGAGAAGCTGCCAGATATCCCTCTGGTGGGTGAATTGTCTGTTTATTTAAAAAATAGTCATAGATTTATCCCTTCCGTTTAATGCACGGTTCAATTTTTTCGTTATACTAGTAATACTGGAGTTGCCAGATATGAAAACAGGGGAGCATGGGTATGTCAAACGATTTTCAGGACTTTATGGGGAAGATTAAGCGGCTGACCGGAATCGACCTGGCAATGTATAAGGAAGCCCAGATGAAGAGAAGGCTGACATCCTTATATGAGAAGAAGGGTTTTTCCGGCTTCAAAGATTATTATCGCTTTCTTGAAAGCAGCCAAGACGGGCTGGTAGAATTTTTGGACAGGATGACAATCAATGTCTCGGAGTTTTACAGGAACGCCAAGAGATGGGAGGTCCTCGATCAGAAAATCCTGCCGCGTTTGCTGAAAGAGAACAAAAAAATCAAGATATGGAGCGCCGCATGCTCGACTGGCGATGAACCTTATACGATGGCGATGATCCTGTCCAGGCATATGAGCTTGGCTGACGTTTCCATCCAGGCCACAGATCTGGATGAAAATGTCCTCACCCGTGCAAAGATGGGTGTATACCATGATAGAGTCCTGCAGGAGCTTCCTTCTGAAATGAAGAGGAGGTTCTTCACTAAAAATGGGGAGTACTTCACAATCAGCGATGAAATAAGGAAAACGGTCTCATTCCGTAAGCACAATCTGCTTGCAGACCCGTACGGGAACGGTTTTGACTTGATTATCTGCAGAAACGTCCTGATTTACTTCACTGAGGATGCGAAGGAAATGCTCTACTATAAATTCAGCAATGCGCTGAGAAAGAACGGCGTATTGTTTGTAGGAAGCACAGAACAAATATTCAATCCCGGTAAATATCATTTTGAACCTGAGGATACTTTTTTCTACAAAAAGACATAATGAAAGCTGAAAAACGGTTTTCGGATTTTATGCATCGGCTCTTGGCAAGGAGGATAAATGGCAATTTATTCTGAAAAACGCCCTTTTTTGTTACAGCTTGTATCGGTTTATGTTATATTGTTACTTAAAAGCGTTAAAGTATTAAAAAGGAGTGGGAGAAATGCGTTATTTGACCGCCGGCGAATCACATGGGCCGCAGTTGACAACCATCATTGAAGGAATGCCAGCAGGATTGACAGTGACTGCCGAAGAGATAAATGCCGAATTGGCAAGAAGGCAAAAAGGCCATGGCAGGGGAAGAAGGATGGTCATAGAAAAAGACACAGTCAATATCACTTCCGGCATTAGGCACGGCAAGACATTGGGGTCCCCGATCGCCCTTGTCGTGGAGAATGACGACTGGAAGCATTGGACGAAGATTATGGGCAGTGAGCCTCTATCTCCAGAGGATGAAGAAAATATGGCACGTACGATTTCCCGTCCCCGTCCCGGGCATGCGGATTTGAATGGCGGCCTTAAATACAACCATAGGGACTTGAGAAATGTCCTTGAAAGATCATCCGCGCGTGAAACTACCGTCAGGGTGGCTGCAGGTGCGCTAGCTAAGATTCTGTTGCGGAATCTCGGAATCGAGGTGGGATCCCAAGTATTGAAAATCGGCGGGATACAGGCTGAAAAAACAGACTATGAAAATATGGCAGAACTGCAAAGGAAAACAGAAGAATCACCGGTCCGCTGCCTGGATCCGATTGCAGAACAGAAAATGATGGATGCGATTGACAACGCGAAGAAAAACGGGGATTCCATCGGAGGAATCGTGGAAGTCGTTGTGGAAGGCATGCCGGCCGGAGTAGGCAGCTATGTCCATTACGACCGGAAAATAGACGGAAAACTTGCTGCAGCCATCATGAGCATCAACGCTTTCAAGGGAGTGGAAGTCGGCCTTGGATTTGAAGCCGCCGATAAGTTCGGCAGCGAAGTGCATGATGAGATTGCCTGGAGCAAGGAACAAGGGTACTATCGCCTCACCAACAGGCTCGGCGGCATTGAAGGCGGGATGACCACCGGAATGCCGATTGTCATCAAGGGAGTCATGAAACCGATCCCTACACTGTATAAACCATTGAAAAGCGTAGATATCCAGACGAAAGAACCATTTACGGCCAGCATTGAGCGCTCCGACAGCTGTGCGGTACCTGCAGCGGCTGTAGTTGCCGAGGCAGTGGTCGCGTGGGAGCTGGCATGTGCAATACTGGATCAGTTCCCGGGCGATACCTTTACTGGCCTGGCTGACTATTTGCAGGAATACCGCAAGAAACAGAAGGAGTTTTAAAGAATGAACATGCTGACGATCGAAACGGCAACAAAACAATATCCTGTCTTTATCGGGAGCAAAGCAATCGATAAGCTTCCCGGATATCTGGCGGATGAGATGGATTCTATTTCGAATATCTGGATCATTGCGGATGAAACAGTCGCGGGCCTTTATTTGCCGCGCTTGCTGAGCCTGCTGAACCCTGCATTCGGGGATAGCATCGTCAGCATCGTTCCTGCCGGGGAACACTGCAAGTCAATGGAAGTATTCGAAAGATGCCACAGCGATGGCCTGAAGGCAAATGCGAACCGCAAAACCGTTATTCTGGCGTTGGGCGGAGGGGCAGCCGGTGATCTTGCCGGTTTTGTCGCTGCTACATATATGAGGGGCATCCGGTTCATCGGCATACCCACAACCTTACTCGCGCATGATAGCGCAGTAGGCGGAAAGGTCGCTATCAACCACCCGCTAGGCAAAAATATGATCGGTGCTTTCCATCAGCCCGAGGCGGTATTTTATGATTTGGATTTTCTATTTTCCTTGCCTGATAAAGAATGGAGATCCGGTTTTGCGGAAGTTGTGAAACATGGATTGATAGGCAACCCGGATTTTTATGAATGGCTGATCATGAACATTGGGAACCTTAAGGAGGTATCCAGGGATCAGCTGGCCCATATGATCCGGAAAGGGATAGAGGTGAAGGCCTCTGTCGTAAAGCAGGATGAACGGGAACTTGGAATCCGGGCATATTTGAATTTCGGCCATACCCTTGGCCATGCCCTGGAGCTGAATGCGGGATACGGAACGATGACGCACGGGGAAGCGGTCATGACCGGCATGGTTTTCGCGCTGAAAATGAGCATGGAGAAAGCCGGCCTGCACTTTAATCTGGACCGGTTCGAGGATTGGATACAAAGGCTCGGATACGTAACAGAGGTGCCTAAAGGTGAAGAGGCGAATCTGCTGGAAAGCATGAAGAAGGATAAAAAAACAACAGGCGAAAAGATTACATTTGTAATCCTGGAGGAATTGGGCAGGCCTGCTGCCCTCAAAATCGGGCAACAAGAAGTGCTTGAATGCATTGAGAGGTATACTTAAAATGTCAGGAGGAAAATGGATGACAAGAGGGGTAAGGGGTGCTGTCACTGTTACAGCGAACGCAGAACCGGAAATCATAGAAAAGACGGAGGGGCTTCTAAGGGAAATGATCAGCGTGAATGAAATCTCTGCAGAGGATGTTTGTTCGGTGATTATTTCTGCAACTGCTGACCTGGATGCTGTCTTCCCGGCAAAGGCGCTCAGGAAACTGAACGGATGGACGTATGTGCCGGTTATGTGTGTACAGGAAATCCCGGTGCCCGGTTCCTTGCGCAATTGCGTAAGAGTCATGCTGCATTGGAATACGGATAAAGGGCAATCAGAGATAAAGCATGTTTATCAGGGAGGCGCCACTGTGTTACGCCCCGACCTTCAATCTACATAACTGCGGGGTTTTCCTTTTCGGAACATAGGCGCAGGCAATCGCCCCGCGTCGGCGTTTGATAAAAGGGTGTGGCTGCCCGAGGGCATCCGCCCCTTTTGCATACATTCTTCAGTTTCGCGACTGCGGGGCATTGCTGCATATGGGCGGGGGAACAGAAAGGCCCGAACGACATTTGGCCAGGATTATAAGGCTACTATATAGGGGGAGAATTTCATGAAGTGGAAAGAACATTTATCATCATTAAAAGCTTACCAGCCTGGTCGCACCATTGATGAAGTCAAGAAGCAATACGGGTTGGAGACAATCACTAAACTTGCAAGCAATGAAAATCCATACGGCTATTCTTCAAAGGTGACAGACGTGCTGAAAAATCAATCGGGCCATTTCGAACTGTACCCTGACGGAGCCGCTGTTGAATTGAAGGCTGCCTTGGCCGCCCATACGGGCAAACCGGCTGAACAAATCATAGTCGGAAACGGGTCGGATGAAATCATCTCGATCATTTCAAGAAGCCTTCTTCGCCCCGGCATCAATACAGTCATGGCAAAGCCGACATTCTCCCAATATAAGCATAATGCCATCATCGAACAGGCAGATATCAAGGAAGTGGATGCGGTGGATGGGAAGCATGACCTGAAGTCAATGCTTCAGGAAATTGATTCCGATACTGCAATCGTATGGCTATGCAGCCCAAACAACCCATCGGGCGCCTATATAAGGGAGGAAGAACTGATTCCATTCCTGGATGGAGTAGACAAGGATATCCTTGTTGTTTTGGATGAGGCATACAGGGAATATGTTGTGGCCGATGACTATCCCGATACAGTGCCGCTCCTTGACAAATACCCGAATATTATCATTTTGCGCACTTTCTCGAAAATCCACGGATTGGCCAGTTTCCGCGTCGGTTATGGAATCGCCCATAAGGATGTTATTGCGGCATTGGATCCGCTCCGCGAGCCTTTCAATGTGAATGCCCTTGCTCAGAAGGTCGCGATTGCTGCGCTCGACGACCGTGCCTTCGTTGAAGAATGCAGGCATAAAAATAGAGAAGGGCTCGAACAGTTTTACGCCTTTTGCCGGGAAAATCAATTAACCTATTATCCGTCACAGGGTAATTTCATTCTGATAGATTTCAAGGTTGATGGGGATGAGGTATTCAACTTTTTGCTGGGCAAAGGATATATTGTCCGAAGCGGAAAGGCGCTTGGCTATCCGGAATCCGTGCGGATCACGGTCGGCTCTAAAGAACAAAACGCCGGATTGATCGAAGAATTGCGCTCTTTCCTGAAAGCATCAGCCAAAGTGAACATATAAAGCGAATGGCACTGCAGTGAGGGGCTTCGCCTCCGCTGATTGTCGGTTAAACCTATGGGGCATATGCCGGTCAAAACGGAAAGGGAGGGCTTATTTTGAGGGGAAGAGTGCTGTTGGTCGGCATTGGCCTGATCGGAGGGTCAGTTGCGCTTGCCGTTAAGGAAGCCAATCCGGATGCAATCATTTATGGGTACGATATTAATGAGAAGAATCTCCATCTTGCAAAGGCGCTCGGCATCATTGACGAAACATGCGGTTCGATAAGGGAATGTGCGGAAGAAGCGGACGTCATTCTTTTGGCCGCGCCTGTAAAACAAACTGAAATCCTTCTTGAAGAGCTTTCGCAGTATACATTGAAGGAAAATGTGATCGTCACGGATGTCGGGAGCACAAAGGTGCAGGTCACCAAAGCGGCAGCCGGCCTTAAGCGAAAGGGAATCACATTCATCGGAGGGCATCCGATGGCCGGATCCCATAAAACAGGCCCGGCGGCGGCAAAGGCCCATCTTTTCGAAAATGCCTTTTATATGCTGACGCCTGACATTGAAACAGAGG
>CAKQBC010000175.1 GCA_934215995.1 uncultured Bacillus sp.
CCATTATACCAAGCATTCCTATTCTCACGAGGCCATTATGTAGGAAACCAGGCGCCGGAAGGGGTTAATGTACTTTCGCCGCAAATCATCATCGGAGCGCAATATATCCAATGTGCCGGTGTAGCGCTTGGAATGAAAAAGAATAATGCAAAATCTGTTGCAATCACATATACGGGCGACGGTGGAACTTCCCAAGGCGATTTCTATGAAGGAATCAACTTTGCCGGTGCATTTAAGGCGCCTGCGATTTTTGTTGTGCAGAACAATAGGTATGCCATCTCAACACCGGTCGAAAAGCAATCTTCCGCTAAGACCCTTGCGCAAAAAGCAGTTGCTGCCGGAATTCCGGGCATCCAGGTTGATGGAATGGATGTGCTGGCTGTTTATGCGGCTACGCTTGATGCAAGGGAACGTGCAGTGAATGGCGAAGGCCCGACATTAATTGAAACGTTGACTTACAGATATGGACCGCACACTATGGCTGGGGATGATCCGACACGCTATAGAACAAGCGATATAGATAATGAGTGGGAGAAAAAAGATCCACTAGTCCGCTTCCGTAAATATCTTGAAGGAAAAGGCCTATGGAGCGAAAAAGATGAAGAAGCGGTAATCGAAAGAGCGAAAGAAGAAATCAAAGAGGCAATCAAGCAAGCTGATGCTACTCCGAAACAGAAGGTTACTGACCTTATGGAGATTATGTATGAGGAAATGCCTTTTAACTTGAAAGAGCAATATGAAATCTACAAAGAAAAGGAGTCGAAGTAAGCAATGGCTCAAATGACGATGATCCAGGCAATCACAGATGCGCTGCGCACTGAAATGCGCAACGATGAAAAAGTACTTGTATTTGGTGAAGATGTCGGTAAAAACGGAGGGGTATTCCGTGCGACTGAAGGTCTTCAAGAGGAATTCGGGGAAGAACGCGTATTCGATACGCCGCTGGCGGAATCGGGCATTGGCGGTTTAGCAATCGGGCTTGGGCTGCAAGGTTTCCGTCCGGTACCGGAAATCCAATTCTTCGGCTTCTTGTATGAAGTGATGGACAGCGTCAGCGGACAAATGGCCCGTATGCGCTATCGTTCAGGCGGTAGATTCCACTCGCCGATTACGATTCGTTCGCCATTTGGAGGCGGTGTACATACACCTGAAATGCACGCCGACAGCTTAGAAGGCTTAGTGGCACAACAGCCAGGGCTAAAAGTGGTCATTCCTTCAACTCCTTATGATGCAAAAGGCTTGTTGATTTCGGCAATCAGGGATAATGATCCTGTCATTTTCCTTGAACATATGAAACTGTACCGCTCCTTCCGCCAGGAAGTGCCGGAAGGGGAGTATACGATTCCACTCGGCAAAGCTGACATCAAACGCGAAGGAAGCGACCTGACAATTATCGCTTATGGGGCGATGGTACAGGAATCCCTTAAAGCGGCAGAAGAACTGGAGAAAAACAATGTCTCTGCTGAAGTAATTGACTTGCGTTCGATTGCGCCGCTTGATATTGAAACAATCATTGCTTCTGTAGAGAAAACAGGAAGGGCAATGGTTGTGCAGGAAGCGCAAAAATCGGCAGGAATCGCAGCCAGCGTAGTCGCGGAGATCAATGACCGCGCTATCTTGAGCCTGGAAGCGCCAGTATTGAGGGTTGCTGCAGCGGATACAGTTTTCCCATTCTCGCAGGCTGAACAAGTGTGGCTTCCAAACTATAAGGATATTTTGGAAACGGCAAATAAAATCTTGAACTTTTAATGGATTGTGGCCGTTATCCCCAAATCGGGATGGCGGCTGCGGCTTAATCTTAAGATAATAAAGAAAATTCCTTAAATTAGAGGAGGTAAAGAACGTGTCTTTTAAATTTAAATTGCCTGATATCGGTGAAGGTATCCATGAAGGCGAAATTGTTAAATGGTTCGTTAAGCCAGGTGACAAGGTAGAAGAAGATGATTTGCTATGTGAAGTTCAAAACGATAAATCAGTGGTGGAGATTCCATCCCCAGTTAAAGGTACTGTAGAAGAGGTATTGGTGGACGAGGGTACAGTCGCTGTTGTCGGTGATGTACTTGTAACATTTGATGCCCCAGGCTATGAAAATCTTTCTTTCAAGGGAGATAGCGAAGAGGGAGACAGCAAAACCGAATCCCAGGCTCAAACTGGAACTGGCGAGGCAGGACAAGAGGCCGATAAAGCCCAGGTGAAAGGCGAGCAGGGCGAAAAGGAAGCGACCGGAGCGGGCACTAAGGAAGAAACAGACGCTGCTTCTTCATCCAAGCGCGTCATCGCTATGCCTTCTGTGCGTAAATATGCACGTGACAAAGGCGTTGATATTTCCAAAGTTACAGGCAGCGGAGACAATGGCCGCGTGCTGAAAACAGATATTGATGCATTCGCAAGCGGAGGCAGCCAAGCTGAGGCTGAAGCTGGCAAAGCGGAAACCAAAGAAGAGTCCAAAGCAGCTGCAAAACCTGCTTCCGTTTCAGTGCCTGAAGGAAGCTATCCAGAAACTAGAACAAAAATGAGCGGCATACGCAAGGCTATCGCCAAAGCTATGGTAAACTCAAAACATACAGCACCGCATGTTACGCTTATGGATGAAATCGATGTTACCAAATTGGTTGCCCACAGAAAGAAATTCAAGGAAATTGCAGCCCAAAAAGGAATCAAGCTGACATTCCTGCCGTATGTGGTGAAAGCCTTGACAAGCACGCTGCGTGAATACCCGGCGCTGAATACATCAATTGATGATGAAACGAGCGAGATTATCCAGAAACACTATTACAATATCGGAATTGCGGCTGACACAGAAAAAGGGTTGCTCGTTCCTGTAGTGAAAGATGCCGACCGCAAGTCTATGTTTGCAATTTCCAATGAAATCAATGAATTGGCAGAAAAAGCACGTGACGGCAAATTGTCTGCTGCTGAAATGAAAGGTGCGTCATGCACAATCTCCAATATCGGTTCTGCAGGCGGCCAATGGTTCACACCGCTAATCAATCATCCGGAAGTTGCTATTCTGGGCATCGGCAGAATTGCAGAAAAAGCAATCGTCCGCAACGGAGAAATCGTTGCAGCGCCAGTATTGGCACTTTCTTTAAGTTTCGACCACCGTATCATTGATGGTGCTACAGCACAAAACGCTTTAAATCATATTAAGCGACTATTGAATGATCCAGAATTACTATTAATGGAGGGGTAAGAGATGGTAGTAGGAGATTTCCCGATTGAAACAGATACTCTTGTCATAGGGGCAGGGCCTGGCGGATACGTGGCTGCAATCAGGGCTGCGCAACTGGGACAAAAGGTGACAGTTGTAGAGAAAGGCACAGTTGGAGGAGTATGCTTGAATGTCGGCTGTATTCCTTCAAAGGCGCTCATTTCTGCAGGCCACAGATATGACCATGCGAAAAACTCAAGCGAAATGGGGATCTCTGCTGAAAACGTGACTCTTGATTTTGCTAAAGTGCAGGAGTTCAAAGCAGGTGTTGTCAAAAAATTGACAGGCGGCGTTGCCGGCCTTCTTAAAGGGAATAAAATAGATACGGTATATGGGGAAGCATATTTTGTTGACGCCAATACAGTACGTGTGATGGATGAGAATTCCGCACAGACCTATACATTCAAAAATGCGATTATCGCAACCGGTTCAACTCCGATCGAGATTCCTAATTTCAAGTACGGCAAACGAGTTTTGGATTCCACTGGAGCACTTAACCTGCAGGAGCTTCCGAAATCGCTTGTTGTGATCGGCGGAGGCGTTATCGGAACCGAGCTGGGCGGAGCATACGCCAACTTCGGTACGGAAGTGACAATCCTGGAAGGCACTGATGTGATCCTGAACGGATTTGAAAAGCAAATGTCACAGCTTGTCGTCAAGAACCTTAAGAAAAAAGGCGCTAAGATTGTAACGAAAGCATTGGCAAAAGGCGTGGAAGAGCTGGATGATAAAGTGATCGTTACGTATGAGGCAGATGGGAAAGAAGAGAAAGTTGAAGCTGATTATGTCCTTGTTTCTGTTGGGCGTAAACCAAATACAAAAGAGATGGGCCTAGAGGAAGTCGGCATTAAGATGACCGATAGAGGCATCATTGAAATCGATAAGCAATGCCGCACGAACATAAGCAACATCTATGCGATCGGCGATATTGTTTCAGGCCCGCAATTGGCGCATAAAGCATCTTATGAAGGTAAGATCGCGGCTGAAGCAATCAGCGGCCATGCTTCTGAAATCGATTATCTTGGAATTCCGGCTGTTGCATTCTCTGAACCAGAGCTTGCAACCGTAGGCTATACAGAAAAGCAAGCGAAAGAGGAAGGCATTGATATCAAGGCATCCAAATTCCCGTTCGCTGCGAATGGCCGTGCATTATCACTTAACGATGCAGAAGGGTTCATGAAGATCATCACAAGAAAAGAAGATGGTTTGGTAATCGGTGCCCAAATCGCTGGGCCAGGCGCTTCTGATATGATCTCTGAGCTTGGATTGGCAATTGAAGCTGGAATGACTGCTGAGGATATCGCTATGACCATCCATGCCCACCCTACATTGGGAGAAATTACAATGGAAGCTGCTGAAGTAGCATTGGGAAGTCCTATCCATATCATTAAATAAGAAACAAGAAATGAATTGCCCCTTAAAAGTTAGACACCAATCTAACTTTTAAGGGGTGTTTTTTATGGCAAAATTAAAAGACCTGAGCCCGGTAGAATACCGGATCCAGGTCCTTGAAGCAGCCTGGCAATATATGTCTTACTTTCTTGGGTCAGATCATAGTCCGCGACGGTGCTTTTTTGTTATTTATGACTCCGGATGCATCGGCTGATTTTTCATACATTGTCATAATCTATCATATAGTTGTAGGGTATTGTATTTTGATTGGTTTATTCGGGAGGTTAGGATGTAGTGAAGCGTTATATTGTCTTTTTGATGCAATGGATCGTTTGGAGTGGATATACGCTGGCAGAATGGCTGTCCAGGCATGATAAATGGCTGTTTAAGGCAATCATGTTTATCCTGTTTTTTCAGTTGGCTATTCTGATAGCGCGAAAGATCCTTAAAACAAAACTTCAGACAGGTGCAGTGACTATGTTGAGCCTTGCCGCTTACCTTATTGCCCAGCAAGTGCTGCTTTATGTATTGCCGATCAATCGGTTTTAAGAAATTCCTTATTTTCTGGGATAAAAATACATGATTCTTTTATTGAAGAGATGCAGCTCGCCCTTCACTTTTTTTGCGAGGAACTTACAGAATTCGTTAGCCTTCGATTTGTCGCCAAAGCTGGAAAAATGACTCAAGGATATTTGGATGTATGAGTGTTTTTCTTCACTGGTTTCCTGGCCGACAGCTACTGCGATGAACTGATAATTCTCTTTATCGGAAGAAAGGTAAAACCAATCGCCTTCAGATTCCGGCGCTTCTTTCAATTCATATGGAAAGGCGTATTCTCCGTATTCCCAGTCCAATTGCTCCCCTGTTTTTGATGTGATGCCCTTGTAATAACGGAAGTATTCCTTCACTTCCTCCAACGTGATTTCCTGAACCGCCGAAGCAGGAACAAGCTTGATGTAAGCACTTTCAGTTATTGGCATACAG
>CAKQBC010000176.1 GCA_934215995.1 uncultured Bacillus sp.
CAGATTCCCGATGTTTGTACAGAAAAGGTCAGCATGAATGGAAGTTCGTGCTGGCCTTTTTCTATGGGGAAGGAGCAGCAGTATTGGTATTATTCTGCAGTGGCGAAGGCGTTGTTTGCCAATATCGGGGGCATGCAAGTGCCGGATTACTTCTCGGAATACGGGCGGCTCGTCCGAAAGCTTAAGGAAGTAATCCAATAATAATCGGATATCAGTTGAACTGGCCAGGTCCCCCATGCCTGCTCCGAATGTCATTTTACAACCCATTTTACGTTCTTGAATGTAAGGCGGGTGAAGAGGACATCATCAAAGCGAAAAGCAGGAATAGTGAGAATAGGAATGCCCCCTAATAGACAAAGCGCAATCTGCCTGTTAGGGGATTTTTTTATTGGAGAGGGAAAACCACGTTCTATGCCGGAAGGATAGGAACGTGGTTTATGTAGTATGGCTTATAGATTTAAAGGCAGGATCAGTGTCTGCCGAGAAAAGAAGAAGTAAATATGTTTGAAGTGTTTTTTTGTTGGATTCTTTTTGTTTTTGGCCGGCTGTCTTGCGCAGCCTGGCATCCATGGGACACATTCTTGTTCGCCCCTATATAATTATATATGATTGCTTTTGCTCTCGATAGGGACATATACGTCTTAGGATTGCGTATTCCTGTTTGGCGGCTGCCGAGATGAGGCAGAGACCGGATGTCTTCTTTAGACGGAGGTAAATGGAATATATATTCTCCGCATTGGACAATGACATCGGAATGCTGCTGTGCATTTCTTGGGTTATCGGAGTAGTGCAGCCCAAGTTTCTTTGCTTTGCCTTCCTTAAGCAATTTCTGAATTGCCGACTGCTTGAGATCGTAAAGGATTTTAGGCTTCGGGGCTGCTTTGGCGTGCTTGTTCACCACAAAAATAGCCTGGGAAATTTCGTTTGCGGGGCTAGTGTGCTTTGCCTGCTTATTGGGCTCCATATCTGCAACTCCTTTCTGTTGGGTCAAATCTGTTTTTGCTGTGGTTTCACTCTGGCGCCGAACATTGTAGATATTTTTCATCGTGCCTCTCCCTGAATCAGGGAAATGCCTGAAGATGCCTTTGATTGCGTGCGATGGGCGCAATACTTATGAATCTTCTTCATTTTTGGCCTGGAAGGACTATGAGGATACCCGGAGGTGCAATGCAATCCTTAAGGGCTGGAAAAATCACCGAGGTTTACCTGTTGAAATAGTCTGTTCTATTATAACATTTTGATGCATTAAAGCACTATAAACCGAAATGAATCTTTTTGTTTTTTATTCCCGATAATGTTTGATTGAAACGTAAACCAGGCTGTGTTTCTCCTGATTTCAGGAAAACAATGGAGTTGCCAGGCTTAGGTATGCCGATGAACTGCAAGCAGTGCCTGAACCTGAAAGTTTTTTGCCTATTGCCTTTACTGCAATAAAAGGGAAGGGGGAAACCCCCTCTCTGGATGTTTGCAGCCTTAAAAGGACATTAACGGCCCCGTGACTGCGCATTGGTCATTATATTGATGTTTTCTGTTAATCCGCCATATATTGGAGTGATGTTCTGTTGAGTAAAAACAGGCGGCGGGTAGGGGGCAGGGGCAGCGTAAGGAGGTGGCGGTAATGGGGGAGGATATGGGGGAGGGTATGGATATGGAGGGAAAGGCGGAGGACAGCATGGCCTGTTGAATAGAAGAGGGGCAATAGCCAATCCGGCAACAAATGGAAGGATCCCAAACCCAAAGAAACGTTCATCTTCCATGCCGTATTGAGCGCCTTCGACCGGATAAAAGCCATTAACAGCTGTTTGGCCGTTCGTATGCATTACTGGGGTAAAGGTTTCGTATGAAGGGAAATAGCTCATTTGCACGTTCATTTCACCTCTCTTTCTCAATGATGTGGCCAGTGTTTGTTTTCAGTTAAGGGAATATGGCACATGTTTTTCGTTGCCTTTTTATTTTATGGAAAAGCAGCGTGAAAGAGCATGTACCGGATGAAAATATTATAGTACTGAAGGATGTGGGCTTCACCCTATATTCGGCAAAGGGCATTTATATAAAAGTGAATTGTTTTTTTCACGAAAAGATAGGAAAATTAATTAGTCATTAGGAATGAATGGAGAAATGAACTGTGAAAAATTTTGTATACGTAGCGCTTGGAGGAGGGGCCGGCGCCGTCATCAGGCATATCATTACAGGCTCCGGCCTGGTTTCTTTATCAGTCTCGCTGCTTTTGATCAATATTGCAGGGAGCTTTTTGATTGGCCTGCTCACAGGTGCGGCCAGTTCCAAACATATAAATGAAGCGCAATTGCTTTTTCTCTCTACGGGCTTCTGTGGAGGGTTGACGACATTTTCGGCATTTGCAGGTGAATCATACAATATAGGTGCACAGTCCGCCTTGCTTATGCTTCTTTATGTTGTTTCCACAGCCCTTTTGGGAATTATGGCGGCATATTCCGGACGCCGGTTGACCGCAAAAAGGGGGAGGGGTTGAAAGTGGACATGCTCCTTATTTTTGCAGGCGGAATGATCGGCGCATTTCTTAGGTATGTTTGCAGCATTTTCTACGGGGGGTGGAAAGGGAAGCCGAATTTCCCGCTAATTATGATTTTCGTAAATATTACAGGTTCTTTCCTGTATGGGGCAATCGGAAATATCCCTTTATCAGATGGACTATATGCCTTCCTTGCGACTGGCTGCCTTGGCTCCTTTACAACTTTCTCGACGTTTAGCCTTGAGGCAGTTCAATTGTATTCGGACCAAAGATACGTCCCCTTGGCTGTCTATGTGATTTCAACTCTGATTGGCTGTGTGCTGTTTTACAATATCGGTTTGAAGGCTTCTATGATTCTTTTGTAATAGGAAAGATGCATTGTAATTTTTTGTCGATAGAAATATAATAGAAATAAATGGTATTTTTGGATGCTGTAATCTCCTTCTTTTTGTCTAATGTTTCGGGCGAGGGGAAATGAAGTGATTCATGGACGTCCAGGCAATGATCAGGGTGGGATGAGTATAGTGGATAAGAATAATACATACGGATCAAGTTTCAATTTTGCACCGGCCATCGCTAAGGATAGGAATGTATTTAAAATCATTGTCGAAAGTCTTACGGAATCATGCATCATATTTGAGGCAGCAAGGGGAGGCAGGTTTCGCTACTCATATGCGAATCAGGCCGGGTATGTGATTGCCGGCATAAAACCGGAAGCAATAGGCTGTTTATTGGAAGAAGCACATGGACCGGAAGAAGCAGCGGCCATTCGGCATATTTTATCGAATGCACTTGAGGGACGTAAACCGACAGCTGCCGGTTTTGGAGACCTTCGTTTTCCAGCCGAGCTTGCTTCGGAAAATACGGCAATCATCCCGATCCGCAATGAAGAAGGGGAGCCGTTTTGCCTGGCAGCATTGATTACAGGTGAAAACACCCTTCATGCTTGGCTTCGCAAGGCCCGGGAGGAGAGCCAGATGCTGCGTTCCGTCATTGAACATAATAATGACGGGATATTGGCCGTCAGCATAAAGGGAGAAATCCTCTCCGCCAATCAGGCAGCCGGGAAAATCATAGGATATCCCGAGAAGCAGATAAAAGGCAGGTCCGTGTATAACCTGCTGGGTGATTCTGATATCAGCCTTCTCCAAAAAGCCCTTATACGGGCCGTTAACGGATACTTTTCGGAATTGGAACAATACAGGCTAGTTCATAAAAACGGGAAACAATTCATTGTTTTCCTGAAAACGGTTCCTATGGTCGCAGACCTTGAAGTAAAGGGAATCTACGTAATCATCAGGGATATTACGGAGGAAGCGAAAGCTGCTGACATGGTTGACTATGTGCTGCACCATGATCAGCTGACAGGCCTCAGAAACCGGAAGTCGTTAATGAAGGACCTGGATGCCGCCATTGCTTCAGCGAAGGAGAAGCATTATAAAATCGCGCTTCTGAACATTGACTTGGACCGTTTTAAACTGATTAACGACACGATCGGCCACATCCAGGGGGATTTGCTGCTTAAGCAAGTCGGCTCCCGGCTGAAGTCCGTCGAGGGAGAAAACTATAAAGTTTACCGTGTGGGCGGCGATGAATTCGTTGTGGTCTTGAGCCATACTTCACAAAAAGAAGTATTGAATTTTGCCGCACGCATATTTTCTTCCTTTAAGGATTCGGTGCTGATCGGACAGCATGACTGTTTCATCACACCGAGCATCGGCATCTCCATGTTTCCCTTCGATGGGGAAGACAGCGGAACATTGATGAAAAAGGCTGATGGAGCCTTATCTCAAGTAAAACAAAGAGGAAAGGCGCATTACCAATTCTATAGTGCGGATTTCAATAAGAATAGCTCCAATCTTGTGATGATTGAGCTCCATCTGAGAAGGGCCATCGAACGAAATGAGCTATTATTATACTTTCAGCCGCAATTCGATCTCCGTAGCGGCAAAATCACAAGCTTTGAGGCATTGCTGAGGTGGAACAGCCCCGTTCTTGGGTTTGTATCACCTGCCGATTTTATACCAGTCGCAGAAGATACAGGACTCATCATCCCTATCGGGGAATGGGTTCTTGAAGAAGTCTGCAAAGTGATCGTTGAGTGGGAAAGGAAAGGCTACACCGCCTTGAAGGTGGCCGTGAATCTGTCTCCCAAACAGTTTTTGCAGCCGAATTTATGCTCGAAAATCGATCACTTGCTGAAGAAGTACAGGGTACGGACAGAATGTTTAGGAATTGAAATAACGGAAGGCGCGATGCAGGATACCGGGGAAGCGCTGGAAATATTGAAATGCCTGAAGAAATTGGGCATTTCCATTTCGATTGATGATTTCGGGACAGGCTACTCATCGCTAAGCTACATTAAGCAATTTCCTTTGGATACGCTCAAGATCGACCAATCCTTCATAAGGGATGTGCTTTCCGACAAAAAGGATGCCGCCATCACTTCTACGATTATCCACTTGGCGCATAGCCTGGGGCTTGAGGTAATCGCAGAAGGCGTGGAGACAGAGGAACAGGCCGAGTTCCTGAAAAATGCTGATTGTGAAAAAGCGCAAGGGTTTTGGTACAGCAGAGCGATCCCGATAAAAGAAGTGGAAATGAAATATTTTATTAGTTAATGAAAAAACCGCCGATTAATGCGGTTTTTTTCATTTTATCTGTGCGGTAAACGAGACGGTTATGGATGACGGAGTGTGAAAACCGCCAATTCCGGCCTGGACAAGAAGCGTAAAGGCAATCTGGTCGTTCCAAGCCCTTTATTTACATATAGCGTCATTCGGGCAAATTGGTAAAGGCCCTCTACATATTTTTCCGCATAGGCAGGAGTGATTAACGGTCCCCAAAATGGGATCTTCACCTGTCCGCCATGGCTATGGCCGCTGAACTGGATGGATACAGGATAATGAACGGCTTCATCTGCCAGGTCGGGGGCATGGCAAAGAAATAGGCAGCATCCTTGTTCGGGCACATTCCGGAATGTAGGCCCCCACTGCGGATTCCCGAGAACTGCATCATCGATTCCTGCTATATGGATTTCCTCTCCGTTATATGGGATGGCAGTACTTTGGTTTTGCAGCAC
>CAKQBC010000177.1 GCA_934215995.1 uncultured Bacillus sp.
CACCTACCCTCTGCAGCATATCCTGTTCGGAGTTCACGTTGCGGAGCAGCTGTACAGTCAGCGTTCCGTATTCTGTTTCAAAATGGGAAGCAATTGTCCTGAAATAATAGCCCTCCGCCCCTTTTTGTTCCACTTTATGGTCGCGGGCAGGCCTGAAACTATCCTGATTGTTCAAAAACAGCGCTTCCTGCCCTTCCGTCTGGATGATTTTCCCGTTTTCATCCCAGAGGATTGCCCAGACCCGCGGATCCTGAAGGAATGTAGGCTTGGAGACCGATGTCTCCAAAGGAATGAATCCCTTCTCCACAAGCACTTCATATTCGACCATCAAGTCTTCAAGCTCATCATCCAAATCGCTGTACAGCAGTACTCTCAAGTACGTAAAGACCGCAATCGAAATCGCACATATGACAATGATCAAAATAAATGAATTTTGGATGGTAAGGCGTACTCTCGTCAACTGAAACATCGCTTAACTCTCTTTCGTAAGCTTGTAGCCGATTCCCCGTACAGTGGTGATATCCTTATCATATCCATACGGCTCAAGCTTTTTCCGCAGATGGTGCATAAAAACCTCAACAACCCCTATCGTCGTATCGGAATTATACCCCCAGATCCGGTCGTAAATCTGTTCCCTTGTCAGGATTGAACCGACGTTGCCGATCAGGAATTCCAATAACGCATATTCCTTCGCGGTCAGCTTGACCTTTTCCCCATCGACAAAGGCTCCTTCATCGATCCCTTTCAATTCAATCCCTTTGTACTTCACCGTTTTCTCACTCGTGATTTTTCCGCTCCGGCGCAGCAGCGCACGGACCCTTGCTTCCAGCTCAGGGGCATGGAATGGCTTAACAAGATAATCATCGCCTCCGAGATCCAGCCCTTTCACTCGGTCCTCAAGCGAATCGCGGGCTGTCAGGAACAGCACGGGCGTATTGATTTCCTCCTTGCGCAGCAACTCGAGAATCCTAAACCCGTCCATTCCAGGAAGCATCACATCCAGGACTATGGCGTCATAGATATTCTGCTGCGCCATAAAAAATCCGTCTTCTCCATTGGCTGCAGTATCTACACGAAAATCTTTCTCCAGGATGTCCTTTATGGATTGCTGAAGCGACAAATGGTCCTCCACCACTAATATTCTCATCTGATCAAGCTCCCAATTCGAGATTTTTCTACTAAAATTATAGCCCATGTAATGAGGGGCTGTAAAAAATTTAAAAGGACCGCCCCCTATAAGAATGGGCGATCCAGCTAGCAAAGGCTGTCCGTCAGGACAAACTAGTACGTTTTTATCATTATTCCTGCTTCAGGCGCATGAGACGCATTCCGTTCAGCGTTACAAGGAGGGTAGCTCCGACATCTGCTATGATGGCGATCCATAAAGTCAGCCAGCCCGGAACCACGAGAAGCAGGGCAATCAGCTTGATGCCGAGCGCAAACACAATGTTTTGCTTGATGATGCCGAGCGTTTTTCGACTTAGATGAATGAGGAAAGGTAATTTTTCAAGGTCGTCCCCCATAATGGCGATATCGGCAGTTTCAAGGGCTGTATCCGAACCGATCCCGCCCATCGCAATTCCGATATCGGCTGCCGCCAATGCCGGCGCATCATTGACGCCGTCCCCTATCATCGCAACTGCGCCATAGGTTTCCTTCAATTGCTTGATTTTGTCCATCTTCTGTTCAGGCAGCAAGTCGGCGGCTACATCCGATACTCCGACAGAACGGGCAATGCCATTGGCTGTCTCCCGGGTATCGCCTGTCAGCATAATCGTCTTTTCAATGCCTTGGGCATGAAGCTTCGATACAACCGCTTTGCTGCTTTCCCTTGTTTCATCAGCCACAGCGATCAAAGCAAGGATCTTATCGGGAGTACCGGCCAGCATTGCCGTTTTCCCCTGCTGCTGCAGCTCCTTCATTTGAACAAGGATGGCTTCCGTAACAGGCGTGCCGCTGAACAAGGAGGCATTCCCGATCAAAAGCCGCTCACCGTCCACCGATCCCTGGATGCCCTTACCGGTCGTTGAAAGGAAGTCAGAAACCGCATGCTTCCGGTAATCCCATCCTTCCGATTCCGCTTTTCGGATAAATGCGCGGGATAAAGGGTGATTCGAGAATGCTTCCAGAGCAGTGATTTTTGAAAAGAAGCCGGCTCCATCCCCATCTGAAAGATAACGGTAATCCGTCAGAGCCGGTACTCCTTTTGTAAGCGTTCCTGTTTTATCAAAAGCAAGTGCCTTCAGTGTACCTGCCTTCTCCAGGTACATGCCGCCCTTGATAAGAAGCCCGTTTTTGGCGCCGTTCCCGATTGCCGTCACAATCGCAACCGGCGTGGAGATGACGAGCGCACAAGGGCAGCCGACAACAAGCACAGCCAGCCCTTCGTAGATCCAATCGGTCCAGACAGCCCCGAAAAACAGAGGAGGGATGACTGCCACGAGGAGAGCCAGCACCATAATGGCAGGCGTGTAATACTTTGCGAACACATCCACAAACGATTGCGATGGCGCCCGCTGATCCTGTGCTTCCTCAACAAGGTACAGCATTTTGGCCAGCGTCGTGTCGCCTGCAAGCTTCGTAACTTTCACTTCAAGAAGGCCTTCCTCATTTAAAGTCCCTGCGAACACTTCATCATGGACCGACTTTTCAACAGGGATGGACTCCCCGGTGATCGCCGCCTGATTCACATTCGACAATCCTTTGACTACCACACCGTCCATGGCGATTTTTTGGCCCGGCTTCACGATCATAATGTCATCGACAGCTATATCATGGACCGACAGTGTTTCTTCTTTTCCATCCCTGCGGATGACAGCCGTTTCAGGGGCCAGGTCCATAAGCGATGTAATCGACCTTCTCGCCTTATCCATTGAGTAGCCTTCCAAAGCCTCGCTGATGGCAAAAAGGATGACGACAATCGCACCTTCCGACCATTCGCCGATGATGGCTGCCCCGATAATCGCAATCGTCATCAGCGTCTGCATATCAAATTTCAGGCGGATGAGATTTTTCAATCCGACCATAAAGAGGTGATAGCCGCCGATTACAATGCTGAGCAAAAATGGGATCACTGTCACGATGTCCTGTTCACCGCGCATATATTGTAAGATCAGTCCGGCAACGAGGAAAACAAAGGAGAGAAGCACTTGCCAGTACTCTTCCCAAAATGATTTTTTCACCATTTTTTCTCCAGGCTCATCAGGTATGATCTGCAGTTTCTCGAATTTGCCGGCTTCCTTCAGATCATTCAGCTTGACGTTCCCGGCAACTGTCAGCTTGGAAGCGCCAAAGTTAACTCTTGCATCAACCACACCATCCAGCTCTTTTACTTGATCCTCGAACCGTTTGGCGCAGCCGGCACACGAAAATCCTTTTACCCGGTACACTTTGCCTTCATTCAAATTGTCATTTTGACTCATGTGCCGTCCCCCATTCTTCTATATGTAACTTTAGTTTTTGTGCATTTATTGTAACTATCCAGTATTTTATTTCCATAATATTCATATCAGTTTAAAGAAGTCAACTAGAACGTAGAAAGGGCTTGTCCTGTATGGACAAGCCCTTAGTTCATCTATATTTCCATTTGGTCGGTTCTGTTGAATCTTCGTTATCCATTAATCGTTGTCGCTGCGGGCTTTTCCGCCTTTTTCGCCAATCTCTTGGTAGAACTCTTTATCGTGGTTGCGGGATGTTGCTTCTCCGCCCTTCTCACCGATCTCTTGATAGAATTCTTTATCATGGTTGTTAGAAGTGGCTTCTCCGCCTTTTTTCCCGATCTCTTGGTAGAAATCCTTGTCATGGTTACGGGATGTAGCTTCCCCGCCTTTGCGTCCGGCTTCTTCTCTTGACATTTTGTTATCAGCCATATTATACGCCTCCTAAAAAATGTATTTTGAATGAACCTTACGCTTGTATATATATCCGTTTCAGGAACTGATAAACATCATTTGCACAGAATGGAAAAACAGCCACAGCCGAAACGTTGTCACAACAGGATTCAACGCTAAAATTCGATACAAATGCAGGTATACAACTGGATATTCTTTCAGAATTATTTTTCTAGTATAATATTAAGTAAATAGATTTTATGCAGGAAGGAGAATGGATGTGTACTTAATGGATTACCATCAGCATAGCAACCATTCCTACAACAATGATAAATCCATGCAATATATATGCGAGCAGGCCATACAAAAAGGATACAAAGAAATATGTTTTACCGAACATTATTCTGTAAACCCATTCACAACAACATACGGACATCTTCATTTCGACCAATATTTCGCTGAAATCGAGTTTTGCCGGGGTACATACAGCAAAGAATTGACGATTAAAACCGGCATCGAGATTTGTGAACCTCATGTCATGGCGGAAAAATACGAATTGGTCCTGAATGAATTGGACTTCGACGTCGTTTTGGGCGGGGTCCATAACCTCCACAACGAGAGAATCAGCGATACCATTTCCAAATACGGTACGGCCGTCTACTCCCTATACTTTGATGAGGTATACCAAATGGTAAGCAAAGCGGATATAGATGTGATTGCCCACTTGGATTTGATCAAACACTATGCTTTCACCACGACAGCCAACTACGATCTGAACGGCTACGAAGAAATGTTGAAGGCGATTCTGCGAAAAGCGATCAAGCGCAACATCGGTTTGGAAATCAATGTATCAAGCTTGAGCACGTCCCCTGCAGATCTTGCCCCGATACAAAAAATCCTCATGCTGTATAAAGAAATGGGCGGAGAGATCTTGACGATCGGTTCTGGCTGCGGCAACAGCCAACTCGATGTACAGCGCATTATGGATGGCTACGAATTGGCCAAATCATGCGGATTCGACTATGTATACAAGTACGAATCGCGCTATCCGAAGCCTGTGGAAATTTAAGCCTGGAGCCTTAAGCAGTGATGCGATCCAGTTGTACATCTGGCCGACCTGGATATCGGATAACGCCTCGAACTTCCCGTTTCACTCTGACAATCCGGGGTAAAGATACGAAAGATAAAACCCCATGAAAAAGGAGACGATCAGATGAACTATGAGGAATGCATCAAAGCTTGCCAAGAATGCATGGAAGCCTGCAACCATTGTTTCGATGCCTGCCTGAATGAGGAACATGTAAAAATGATGGCGCCATGCATCAGGCTCGACCGTGAATGCGCAGATATCTGCGCCCTTGCAGTGAAAGCCATGCAGACAAACAGCCCATTCGCGGAGCAGATCTGCAGACTGTGCGCAGATATCTGCCAGGCATGCGGCGAGGAATGCCGGAAACATGATCACGATCATTGCCAAAAATGCGCAGATGCTTGCTTCTCATGTGCTGAAGCTTGCAGGAATATGGCTGCCTGAACGAAGCTTCCCATCCCGGGAAGCTTTTTCTTTGGCTCTGTTCTTAAAGATTGTTGCTTATGGATTAATAAAAAAAGAGACAGCTCTTTGTTTTTGGCTGTCTCCGTTATTGAACTAAACCAGCTAATAGCTTGTCAATATCTTTCTCTTAAACAATAAATTATATATGC
>CAKQBC010000178.1 GCA_934215995.1 uncultured Bacillus sp.
CTGAATTTCCGCGCTAATACGGATAAAGAAGATGCCTACCGCGATGCGGATTACGTCATCATTGCCACTCCTACCGGCAGCACTGCCTACAACAAATCCACCCATGGAGCCGTCGTTGATCCCATGCTCCCATGCTATCAAGTGAGCGAGCTTGCTTCATTGAACAACAAT
Organism: uncultured Bacillus sp.; assembly: GCA_934215995.1. Classification (GTDB taxonomy): domain Bacteria; phylum Bacillota; class Bacilli; order Bacillales; family DSM-1321; genus Bacillus_AD. The sequence continues at coordinate 172 of CAKQBC010000178.1, forward strand.
ACGTACCGTACACTGGGGTCTCCCTTTATCTTAAGCGGCGACCGCAAGCTCACCTTGAAAGTCGGTGATATAATCAACACAAATCCAATCATAGGGATGGATAACGAAGCATTGGCTGCATCAAACATAAAAGAGATAGAAATAAAGCTGAGCTCCAAAGTCATCAAAACCGTTAAATTAAAAAATAATTCTTTCTGGGAAAAAGTGAAACGAACATTCCTTTAATGTAAAAATGCAAAATCATCCCCATATGGCCTTGTTCAAAGATGTGTGCATATTCCCGGAACCCTCTCTGTACATGGCACAAGCAAACATTCGCACGATTTTAATTTTCTCATTTTTCAACAAATTAGACAAGAATTATCGTCAGCCACAAACAGAAAACGGAGGTGAAAAATGCAGTTGATCATATGAAAACAATCCGTACAATAACCATACATACAGTGAATGCAATTTACTTTGGTGTAACACGAGCCTAGGGTAATATGAAACCGACTTTTATTGCCGGCTATTTTTGAAATGAATCCACAGCCATCAGAAAGATCGCTGCTTGAATTCCGGTTGGCATTATTGTATCGACAGGAGTGCAAAAAAAGAGGCCGGTATCAATGTACCTCGGCCTCTTCGTTATTCGGCTGGAACCCCCGTTTGTTTTTATTGATGGACTTGACATGAGCAAACGAATAGAGGATTAAACCGCTCCATATAAAGGAAAAAGCGATGCCGTGCGCGACAGTGAACTGCTCATGGTACAGGAATACCCCGATCAGCAGAGACAGTGTCGGTGCGATATACTGCAAAAAACCAAGCATGGACAATGGGATATTCCTTGCTCCCATTGCGAACAGAAGAAGGGGCAAAGCAGTGACAACTCCGCCTCCCGCAAGCAGAAGCATATCCTGTGCACCGCCAGCCGTGCTTCCCTGCGCATCGACCAGAAGTGACAAAAAGATTAAGCCTGCCGGTACCATAAGCAGCGTTTCAAGCGTCAGCCCGATTGCTGCCTCAGCATTGATCAAAACTTTCGTGAGGCCATAAAAGCCGAAGCTTAACGCAAGGCATAGCGATACCCAGGGGAGAGACCCTAAATATACCGTTAGCACAGCGACCCCGATTCCAGCTAAACAGACGGATGCCACCTGGATTTTCGTTAATTTTTCCTTCAGGACAACTACACCCAGCAACACGCTCACTAAGGGGTTGATGTAATAACCAAGGCTTGTTTCCAATATCCGCCCCTCATTAACGGCCCAGATGAAGATTCCCCAGTTTATTGTAACAAGAACGGAAGCCCCGAATAATGCCAGAAGCTTTTTCTTATTGACCCAAATCTCTTTGCAATACTGCAAAAAAACCGGCCACTTGCGGGTAGCCAATAAAACAGCCACCATGAACACACAAGACCATAGAACCCTGTGGATCAGGATCTCCCATGCATCCACATGATCGATCAGCTTCCAATAAATCGGGACGATGCCCCAGATCAGATAAGACAGGGCACCGAAAACAATTCCTTCCAACTCTTTTTCTACCTTCATCTTTTCCCCTTCTAACCAATGGATTTTATCCCATTATACACAAGCGGGGAAATTAATGGCGATTATCCGCTCAGTCCCCGCCCGGCAGCGCTGCTCCGTTTCTATGTTTCCCGGCTATGGCATAGTTACTGCCGGGCCGCAGCAAGCTCCTGCTTCCTTAATTCCACTCTGCGGATCTTGCCGGAAGCTGTTTTCGGCAGTTCCTCCATAAACTCGATGGCACGGGGGTACTTATACGGTGCAGTAAGCTGTTTCACATGCTCCTGCAATTGCGGAACGAGCGCAGGATCATTCTTGTCATATCCATCCTTCAGCACAATGAATGCCTTCACTATATTTCCCCTGATTTCATCAGGGCTTGCTACAACAGCGCATTCTCTGACCGCTTTATGCTTCACAAGCGCATCTTCCACTTCAAAGGGCCCGATCGTATAGCCTGAACTGATGATGATATCATCCGCTCTTCCCTCAAACCAGAAGTAGCCTTCTTCATCTTTTTTCGCTCTATCACCCGTAATATAATAATCTCCCCTGAATTGCATGGCCGTTCTTTCAGGATCATTCAGATATTCCTTAAATAAAGCAGGTGTATCCCTATGCACAGCAATATCACCGACTTCACCAACCCCGCAAATATCTCCTTCTTCATTAACAATTTCCACAATGTTCCCGGGCGTCGGTTTGCCCATTGACCCAGGCTTGACCGCCATTCCCTTTGTGACGCCCAAAAGCAGTGTATTTTCCGTTTGGCCGTACCCATCGCGCACTGTGACATTGAAGTGTTTGCCAAACGTTTCGATCACTTCCTGGTTGAGGGGCTCACCTGCAGATACAGCACTGTGCAGATTCTCCAGCTTGTACCGTTCAAGACTGTCCACCTTCGCCATCAGCCTGTACTCGGTCGGCGTGCAGCATAGTACATTGATGCCGTTCTCATCCATAAGCGATAAGTATTTTTCCGGCTCAAACCTGCCGTTGTATACAAACCCCGTTGAACCTGTCCCCAAAACGGATAAAAACGGGCTCCAGATCCATTTTTGCCAACCAGGTGCAGCAGTTGCCCAAACCACGTCGCCTTCTGTAATCCCAAGCCAATTCTCTGCAGCTGTATGTAGATGTGCATATGCCCATCCGTGTGTATGGACTACCCCTTTTGGATTTCCTGTCGTTCCGGATGTATAAGCCAAAAAAGCCATATCATCTCTTGAAGTATCAGCCGCTTCAAGCTCCTCGCTCATCGAATCCATCTGTCCGTCCAGGTCGCTCCAGCCATCAACGCGCCCGCCGACACTGAACAATTTCAGCCTTTCTGCTTCAGGAATTCCTTGGAATTCCTCTGTAAAGGCGCTATGGCATACGACAGCCGTTACGTTCCCGTGGCTGATTCTGTATTGCAGGTCCTTCGCTTTAAGCATTTCGGAGCTCGGAATGACGACAGCCCCGATCTTCAAGGCTGCTATATATACTTGGTAGGCTTCAATCAGCCTCGGTATGATGACCAGGACTGTATCCCCTTTCTTCAGCCCCGCCTCCCTAAACAAATTGCCCAATTTGTTTACATTTTTCATTAACTGGAGATACGTGATTTCCTTTTTATCCCCATCCTCATTTTGCCATTTGAGTGCAAGTTTCTCCGGGTTTGACGTATGTTTTTCAATTTCACTCGTTAAATTGTACTGTTCAGGTGCTATTAAAGATTGTCTGTTCATTTAGTCCCCTCCCCGATTTCGTATTCTATCCCAATTTATAGAAATTTTCACAAAAATTCAATTATTTTCCGAATAGGATGGAAGTTTATTAAGTGCCTGCTTTGGTATGTAAAATTCATTTCTTTTAACACTGTTCTTCCCCCGCTTCTGATGCTTTTGCCTGCTCCGATAGCCGAAGCAGGGGCTTTACAGATGGGCTTTCTTACGCTATCCCGGTTTGCGGATTCGTTTATTCACTTAACACTGAATAAACGCTCCTTGCATGTGACAACGTCCTAAAGCCATGGATTCCATGAAAGCTGCCTAAACCAGAGTTATTGACGCCCCCGAACGGCAGATGATGATTTGTATTATGCAATAGGATTCCGTTGATCGTCACTCCCCCGGACGTGGTGGAATCCAGCACCTTTTGCTGGAAGGCTTCATCACTGCTGAAAATATATAAAGCAAGCGGTTTAGGACGGGCTTTGATATAATCAGCCACTTCTTCGAATTCGGAATATGGAATCAGGAATGTCAACGGGCCAAAAATCTCATCCTCCGCTATTTGCATCTTTTCAGTGACTTTCCCCAGCAATGTCGGTTCAATCAATCGATGATCCGAGTCGAAACATCCGCCCGATAATACAACAGCGCCTTTATCAATGGCATCTTGATATAAATTTTCCAGTCGTTCGTAATGCCTTCCGTTTACAATGGAAGTGCGGTTTGTATTGCGAATTGCGCCGTTTGCATCATACAGCATGGCTTGGGTCATAGCTTTATACATTGAAACGAAAGCCTCCTGATCTTCCTGATGCACAAAAATATAATCAGGGGCTATACAAATTTGCCCTCCCATCATAACCTTTCCAAAAACCAATTGCTGTGCCGCCTGCTGCAGATCTGCACCTTTATCAACGATTACCGGCGACTTGCCCCCAAGCTCCAATGTCACACTGGACAAATGCTTTGAAGCGCCCTCCATGATAATTTTTCCTATCCGGGGGCTTCCGGTATAAAAGAAATGGTCAAATGGCAATTTCAATAATTCGGTTGCCACCTTTTCATCGCCCAGCACAACAGCCACTTCATTTTTACTGAAAACCCGTTCGATGATATCCTTTATGATTTCTCCGTAATGGGCTGTTATTTCGGATGGTTTCAGAATAACGCTATTCCCTGCAGCAATGGCGTCTATTATAGGGTGTATGCTTGTGGACAACGGAGAATTCCAAGTTCCGATGACACAAACGATGCCTTTCGGTTCATAAATGATCTTGGACTTTGACCCCGGCGGGCCCGGTACTTCCTCAGGCTCCATCCAGCCTGCCAGGTTCACCATCGTATGATCGATTGCATACAAGACTGACAACACCTGATTTTGTTCCTCTTCTTCCGGACGTACATAATCAAGATTTGCCGCCTTATAAATGGCTGTCGTATTATCCTCGAGTTCCCGGCGCAATGCAGCTAATTTTTCAATGCGCTGTTCAGCTGTCGTTCGCCTTACGTTTGAATGATTCGCCACCTGCAGCTTAAAAAGTTCTTCCAATTCATTCAAGGCCGTTTGGACCATATAAACACCCCTTTTACCCATTAGAATATTTACCCTTCACCCCTATTCCACAACTGAAGGTGCAGTTTCCTTCTGTCACATCGCCGAATTCATTCAGCATATAAGGCACATCTTATTACAATGGATTACAACGCACCCCCTTTTCCATATTTTAACTCAAAACGTAACCGTTTTCACAAAATTCAATTAACAACATATGACAAAAAGAGAGCGAATCCTAAGATCCGCTCTCTGTAGCCATATTATTTAATTATTGTTGAAATCTTCCGCCTAGTTGTTGTTCAGCCATTTGTACAAGACGTTTTGTGATTTCTCCACCTACAGAACCGTTAGCGCGAGCTGTTGCATCTGGTCCAAGTTGTACGCCGAATTCAGAAGCGATTTCATACTTCATTGAGTCAAGTGCGCTTTGTACCCCAGGTACTAGCAATTGATTTGAGCTGTTGTTGTTTGCCATGTGTTTTTCACCTCCTTGTGAGTATAGATTGTGTCAAAACACATGCCCATATTCTTTTATCAGTATGGTAATTCTTCACAATATAGTGT
>CAKQBC010000179.1 GCA_934215995.1 uncultured Bacillus sp.
TGAAATCGTTTCCTAAGAAACCGCCTTCGGGCGGTTTTTTATTTTTCCGCCTTCCGAATGAAATAATACAGAATCGTTCATACTAATTTATGAAATGCATATGAAGTTTCAATATAGCCATATTCCACTAGACATGAAGAAGGAGCTGCAGACATGAAGTATATCGAAATTTGCCAAACATGCAGAGGAAAAGGAAGGTTGCCTTTGCTTCAGTTCTTTTCGAAAAGCTGTGCGGATTGCAAGGGAAAAGGAAGGACAGTGACCAATTACCCTTCCAAGCATATCTGATCATCCCTCGAAGCCCTTATCTCCCGGTCCCCCCCTGCCATGCTACGGACAGTGTGTATTTTTCATACTCTGTGCGCTTCAGGCTGATTTAAATGAAGATTATCCGTCTGAGGCGCAGTCCCGGCTCTTGCGAGTTGCTTACTTTCCTCTCACCTTCCCAAACAGGCAATCACAGAAAACCACATAGACATGTACACCCGAATGCCTCTATTGCACAATTCCGCCTAACATTCCACAAATAGGCATTACCACTATTCCATTTTTCTGCCGCACCCTCCTTGCAGTATAAAACTTCACTATTCCAATCAAACAGCGATGCCCTTCTGGACTATGCCTTATATGATCCGTTCTGGCTTAAAGTGATTAAAACCCCATTTCTCCGTAATCACGTTTTAAATTTCCTATATTAGGTTAGATGTAATCATGGACCAATTGTATAAGAGCAACAGGCTTTGAACCGCCCGGCATAGCATAATTTTTTCACACTGGAGGTGAATGGGAATGCTGATCTCCCCTGGACATTCCCTCGATAAATGTTAATCACAAAAATCATCATGATCGCTTTGTTGCTCGCATTTACTGCCTTTTTCGTAATCACTGAGTTTGCCATCATTAAAGTCCGTCCGTCACGGCTGGACCAACTGATTGCTGAAGGGAATAAAAATGCACTGGCAGCAAAGAAAGTAACATCTTCCCTTGATGAATACCTGTCTGCCTGCCAGCTTGGAATCACCATCACATCACTCGGATTGGGGTGGCTCGGGGAATCAACCATCGAACGGATCCTTGAGCCTGTTCTGCATTACCTGCCGATCCCTGATTCAGCTATACTGCTTATATCTTTTGCACTGGCGCTGGCCATCATGACGTACCTGCATGTCGTTATCGGCGAATTGACACCGAAGACGTTCGCCATCTATAAGGCAGAAGCAGTAACCTTGGCAGTCGCAAGGCCCATAACCATCTTTTACCGGATTACGTATCCTTTCATAAAAATTCTGAATGGCTCCGCCCAGGTGATTGCCCGGCTGTTCGGACTGAAAGCCGGATCAGAGCATAATGCGGCCCTTTCTGAAGAGGAATTGAGGATCATTCTGACGGAGAGCTATGAAAAAGGGGCGATTAACCAATCAGAGTATAAATACGTGGACAGGATCTTCGATTTCGACAATCGGCTGGCCAAGGAAATCATGGTGCCAAGAACCGAAATCTGCACGATACAGGCGAGCGCCTCTTGGGATGAAATCCTCAATCTTGTGCAGAAAGAAAGGTATACCCGTTATCCTGTCGTGGATGGCGATAAGGATTCAATTATAGGGGTTGTGCACCTGAAGGACCTGATAGCGATCGCCATAAGGCCAAACCGTTCTAAAGTTACCGTTATAGATATCCTTCATCCGATCATAAGTGTGATCGAGATGATTCCGATCCATGACCTGCTGCTGAAAATGCAGAAAGAGCAGGCTCACATGGCACTTCTGTTCGATGAATACGGAGGCACTTCCGGAATCGTGACAGCTGAAGATATCATTGAAGAAATTGTCGGGGAAATCCGTGATGAATTCGATTCTGATGAAATTCCCGATATCCGGAAAATCGGGGACTATCATTATATAATAGATTCCAAGGTTCTTCTTGATACAGTGAACGATCTGCTCAATACCCACCTTGAAGAAGAAGGAATCGACACAATCGGAGGGTGGATCCTTGCCAAAAAATACGATGTCCAAACGGGTGACAATATTTCAGACAGCGGCTTCACATTCACCGTGAAGGAAATGGAAGGTCACCATATATCCTATCTGGAAATCAAGCGCGAAAGTGAAAAACAGAATGAACAGAAATAGGGTTTAACCGGGCTTAGGCTTCCTTTTTCCCTATGGGAGGCAGCCGACAACAACAAAAAAACATGGCACCTATGCAGGCGCCATGTTTTTTTGTTGATCCCCGAGGATTAAATCGTTACCTTCCACCTTATAATCCCGGCTTTTTTAAGAGTTTCATAGACAATGACCAAAGCAGGCCCGATAAACAGTCCCGCCACCCCAAGGACCTTTAATCCGATATACAGGCTGACAAGGGCAGCCAAAGGGGTAAGTCCCATATTGGCAGAGTACACTTTCGGCTCAACAATTCTCCTGACGACCGTAATGACGACAAACAGGATAATCAAGCCAATCCCCAGCGTACGCGCACCTTGCAGGATTGCAATGACGGCCCAAGGTACAAGAACAGAACCCGTCCCTAAAATCGGAAGGATATCGACTACTACGATCAAGAGCGATAGCAATGTCGTGTATGGCACACCAAGGATGCTTAATCCGGAAAAAGCCATGACAAACGTCAAAACACTCAAAATAATTTGCGCCTTCAGGAAGCCTACCCCAGCCTTTGTCAAATCATTGATGACCAAAGAGATTTTTTGGTACGTCACCGGATTGATTATAAGCTTGAACTTATTTTTCAAGTTTGGCAGCTCAAGGCTGATCAGGAATAATGCCACCATATAAATGAGAAACTCCAGCAGAAAGCCCGGAATGAAGCCAGCAAACGCAAGCAATGCTTCAACGGTTGATGCCGTGAACCCTTCCAGCGAAGCAATCCCGTTCTCCATCATTTTTTGCAGAGAAGGGATGATATCTTTCGGCAGGGAATCTGCATATTGCTCCCATTTCCGTATATACGGGAGAATGAGTGAGCTATAGATTTCCTTCACAAACCCCGGCGCCTTCTCCGATAGATTGATTGCCTGGCGAATCAGGACCGAAACCGTAAGATATGCCAGCCCGAGCAGGCTTCCTACATATATGAAGAAAGCCCCTGTGACACCGGCAAGCCTGTTCCCTTTCATCTTCTTCTGGATAAAGTTCACCAAACCGTCCAATAGGACTGCTGTAATGGCTGCGAAAATCAATGTCCAGGAATACGGGATTAAATAAAGTATGGCTGCTGCCAATGCAATTCGTATAAGCCATCTAAGCAGTGTCTGCATGCGTCCCCCTTCTTTCTTCTACATTCTCAAATCAAAAGTTCCCTGTCATCTGCATAAAAAGAATAAAAAAACCTAGAGCCCACACATAAATTGCGAAGCCCTTTAAAGAGTGTTTCTTCAAAAAGCCAACCATCCACCTGACTGCTATATAGCCGAAAAATGCAGACGCCAAGATCCCAATTAAAAGCGGCGTATAAGCCAGCTGTTCCCCCTTCCCTCCGGCCAGATCCATGCACTGAAGGAGCGTAGCCCCCACAATGGCAGGTGTGGACAGAAAGAAAGAAAAGTATGCTGCTGTCTCGCGGTCCAGCTTCCTCATGAGTGCCGCTGCAATTGTAAAACCGGATCTCGATATGGCCGGCAGGATTGCAGCTGCCTGAAAGACACCGATAAAAAGGGCGTCTCCGGTTGTGATATCCTTCATTTTCTTGCGGCCTTCCTGAATGGTTTCTGCAAACCAAAGCATACAGCCAGTCAGCAGAAACTCCCATCCGATTGTGACGCCGGTCTTCGATATGCTGTCAAAGAAATCCCGAAACGTAAATCCTACTATGACAGCCGGGACGGTACCTACGACCAATAGCCAGGTCATCTTCCCGAACGGATTCCGGAGGATTTGCAGAAATTCCTTTCTATAGAAAGCGAACACAGCGGCCAATGTCCCGATATGGAGCATTGTATCAAGCATAAGGCCTGCTTCCTGCAATTCGAACAAATGCCTGCCCAAATACAGGTGGCCTGTACTGCTGATCGGCAAAAATTCCGTTAACCCCTGAATAATCCCTAATATTAACGCCTCTAAATTACTTAGCATAGCACCCGCCCTTTACTTTCATAGGTAATAGCAGGCAACCATCCGCTTTTCTTGCAAAAGACTGCATGTATGTATGCCGGTCGAAGTATGGTATCGGGGTTGTTCAAGTTCATTTCTACATATTGTGGTAATTCGGCCTTTTTGCCTGAATGCGCATAGCAGCTGCATCCATTCCTCGCTGTTAATTTAATTGTACTGCAAACACCTCTTTCGACAACAGTTTTTCTTCTTCAAATTCCCCATAAAATGAACCGGCCATCAGTCGGGTTAGCTTTTGCCCCAATGATCACTGGCTGTCAAACCTCTCAGCCACCTTGGCATCTGTCCGGAGAGGTGAAACAAGCCTTGCCGTAATACATATGTATGCATCCTTCCCGGCATAAAAAACCGTAAAATGTAAAACCGGCTTACTTCTTCCCTTTCCTTACCCAACATTTTTCAGGCATTAACCCGTCTGAACAGAAAGCGGCCGTATTGAACATGGAATTAAGGGCAAAATCAAAACAAGCAATAATTCGTCCTAAAGGAGGTGAAACCTTACAATCTGTAAGGTTTGACATGCTTCTAAGCACACTGCTCATCCTGTTGCTGATCGCCATCACTGCTTTTTTTGTTGCCTCTGAATTTGCGATTGTGAAAGTCCGGACCACAAAGATTGACCAGCTAGTCGCTGAAGGAAATGAGAGGGCAAAGGCAGCCCAAACCGTTCTCGCTTCTTTGGATGAATATTTATCCGCCTGCCAGCTGGGCATCACCCTGACATCCCTTGGTCTCGGGTGGCTGGGGGAGCCTACCGTGGAAAGGCTTTTGCACCCTATATTGGGACAATTGGATCTCCCTGAAACAATTATCGAAATCATCTCTTTCTTACTGGCTTTCTTCATCATTACATTTTTGCATGTTGTTATCGGGGAATTGTCCCCAAAAACGTTTGCCATCCAAAAATCAGAAGCCATCACACTGGCGTTTGCAAAGCCATTAATCTGGTTCTATAAAGCAGCCTATCCCCTCATCTGGGTGCTGAATAAGTCTGCCGCATTCGTGAGCGGCCTGTTCGGGCTGCGGATGGAATCCGAACATGAGGCACATTCCGAGGAAGAACTGCGGATGATCCTTTCCGAAAGCCTTGAAAGTGGGGAAATCAATCCTTCAGAATTTAAATATGTGGACAGGATTTTCGAATTTGATGAACGAATCGCCAAAGAAATAATGGTTCCGCGGACCGAGATGGCCACCGTTGAAAAGGACAGCCGCATAAGCTCCGTTGTTGATATTCTGATTGAAGAAAGATACACGAGGTATCCTGTCGTGGACGGGGACAAGGATAATGTCATCGGCATTATCAATATGAAGGAAGTACTCACAAGCGTGATAAAACACAAC
>CAKQBC010000180.1 GCA_934215995.1 uncultured Bacillus sp.
AACCAATCCGTTCGCACCCAGCATAAAGGCAATACCCGCACCGATTGCCGGAGACATCAGCATTTTGGCAACGGTTCCTATTGTGATCAATGCTTGGATGTCCATCATTTTACCGATGTTCTCCAACAACAAACCAATACCAAGCGTTACGAAAATCGCCTGTGCAATACCTGTAGAAGCTTTGAAAATTCTCGGCATCATGTAGTCTTTCATAGTTGCTCTACCTTCTCTCTGCATGATTTTAAAGTAAGATTAAAGATTGATTTTTGCCATGTACTCTCTTAACACTTCATTCGATCTCTCGAATTTCGCTTTTTCTTCAACTGTCAGATTCAATTCGACGATTTCTTTGATTCCCTCACGTGTGATGATCGCCGGAACCCCTGTACAAATGTCCTTCATGCCGTACTCGCCATCAAGGACGGAAGAAACAGCAATTACTTTATAATCATTATTGAAGATTGAGCGAGTGATATATGCTAATGCATTTCCAATCGCATAGTAAGTTGTTCCCTTGCGAGCCAAGATTTCAAATCCTGCTTTCTGAACCTGTACCGGGATTTCTTCCAAATCAATTCCACTGTATTTCTCTTTATGCTCATCCATAATTTGCTTGAATGGTTTCGTACCGATTGTTAAGTGTGACCATGCAACGAAAGATGAATCTCCATGTTCTCCCAGAACAAATCCGTGAATGCTTCGTGGATCAACGTCAATGTGCTGTGAAAGAATTTGTTTTAGTCGGGAAGAATCGATGGAAGTACCTGTTCCGATTACTTGGTTGCGAGGCAGTCCTGATTCCTTCCATACTAGATATGTGATAATATCTACCGGATTAGAAGCTACAAGGAAAATACCGTCGAAGCCGCTTGCCATTACGCCTTTAACAACAGATTTCGCAATGTTTGCACTTACTTCCAGTGTATCCAGTCGAGTTTGGCCTGGTTTAGGAGGTCCCCCGGCAGTAATGATGACGATATCCATATCTGCACATTGCTCATAAGTGCCTACGCTTACTTTTGTACGGGCCGTTGTTGTGAAATCTACACAATGTTGAAGGTCCATTGCTTCGCCCAACGCTCTTTCCGTATTAATATCTATCAGCATAATTTCATCACAAATGTTTTGGTTAACCAATGAGTAAGCAGTGCTTGAACCGACAAAACCTGTACCCACGATTGCCACTTTTCTAGTCGAACAATTCAATCTAATCATCTCTCCTATAAAATGTTTTATATACTACAGAGAATAGAAAACGTCTATACTCCAGTAATATCGATTTTGTAAGATTGTTTGAAAATCTTCATTCACTTTGTGAAATCTTGAGCAAGTTGTTACAAAAAAATTACCCAATCTCATGTTGCACACTATTTTCTGATAATTCTTGTTTGTTTTTGTGAAATATCGAACAAGTAATTTCAAAATAATTATAAATGCTGTTTCTCCCAATTGAAAAGTGGTAAATGAAAACAATAACAAGAAAAACGAAAACACTATCATATCAGTGTCAGTTTTGTTAATTTCCTTCGAAACAAAAAGACATTATTCATAAAAAATAACGCCCTTTTTTACTTTTTCACTATATTGAAAATCCTTAAAGATATAAAATAGTTTTCTTGCTTCTGCAATTACAAACTGTGGATTTCCACCTCCCTTATCGCATATGGAGAATATCTCATATCCAGACAAGTGTCCCTTGACCTCGTATTTTTAGCTTCCATCCGGGAATGTTGCTCGTTTAAGATAGCCTTCTTTTTTACACAAAAAATCCCCTTTATACATATTCCGATATTTTCCTACAAAAAAAGGACCCCCTTCCTATCTGAATATCAGATAGAAAAAGAGAGTCATTTTTAAACTTTATTTTTGATTTATTCTTTATAAATTACCGTCTTCTGTGCCTTCCTACTAAGTTTAAGCCACCCTAATCATGCCATCTTCAATGAGATACACCTGATCAGCCAACGCCAAAACAGCATCATCATGGCTAATGAGGATGACCAGTTTATCGGCTGCATTCGCTTTGATCGATTGCAGGATGTGTTTTTCGTTCAGGACATCCAAGTTGCTTGTCGGCTCATCCAAAATGAAAACAGGTGCATCTTTCAGGAACAGGCGGGCAAGCGCCAATCTTTGCAGCTGGCCGCTCGACATGTTCCCCGCAAATTCCTGCAAATATGTGTCCAAGCCGTCAGGCAGCTCTGCAATGAATTCATCGAGCCCGGCTTTTTTGCAGGCTTCGAGGATTTGGTTGTCCGTGTAACTGTTGCCATAAAGAGTGATATTATGGCGCAATGTATCCGAGAAGACAGTCGTATGGGCATCTACCATCGAAATTTGCTCCACCATTTTTTCTCTGGATAACTGTTCGATGTTTTGATGATTGACAAGGATTTCTCCTTCGGTTGGTTTCAAGTCATGCAGCAGCAAAGAAATCAAAGTGGATTTCCCTGCCCCGTTCTCGCCTTTTATCCCAATGATATTGCCTTTTGACCAGGTAAAGTTGACGTCTTTGTATAAAAGCGGCTTCCCTTCGTATCCAAAAGCAAGCTGATTGAATTTAATATTCCGGATCTCATCGACTTGCCCTTCCCCGTCTTCTGCGATATCCGCTTCAATATTCAATACGCGAAGGACAGATTTGGCGCTGGCGAATGTATGGACAAGGCTTGCGCTAAGATGGGACAGTGCCAGACTCGGCCCGAAAGAAGAAAACAGAAGCAGCAGGGCCAGCAGCCCTTCTGATGCTGTCACCATCCCGCCAGTGTACAAATAAACCGTCAGCAGAATCTGAATGAACACAAATGCATACAGGCTTGCATCGGTGACAGCCTTCAGCAATCCTTCATGCTTCTTCAATTGCAGGGTGGTCCCGTTCAGCTCCTCGCTGAAGGAATCAATCCGGCCGATAGTCTTTGTTTGCGCACCGAACACCAATAATTCTTTGATCCCTTTCAATGAGTCCATCAAAAAGCTGCTTAACCGGCCAAACCCATCCCGGTAATCCGCCCCGGCCTTCTCGCCAAAGCGGTAAACGAGTTTAGGGACCACATATGAGATTGTGATATAGGTAACCAAACCGGCTATCCCGTATAAGGGATGGAAAAAGGCGAGGATCGATGCATAAATGATTGATGTCACCACGCCAATGAACACTGGTGCAATCGTATGTGCATAGAACACTTCCAGCAATTCCACGTCTTTCGTGACGACATTCATGAATTCCCCTTTTTGGAATGCCTGGATTTGGCGGTTGCCGAGTTTTCTAATTTTCTCAAATATCCGGTCACGGACGATTGCCAATAGACGAAAAGCAATATAATGCGTGCAATATTGTTCGCTCAAACGGAAAATGGCACGTAGCACTCCCCCGGCAATAACGATTCCGATCAATACGGGAAAAGGACCGAATTCAGCCAGGCCGCTCCATTGCAAAATGGCCATGCCCCCGAAAAAAGAGATTGTCGAAATCGACAAATAACCAAGCACCCCCAGGGTGATCGTGAGGATCATATGCGGAAGCAGAGGCCTAAGCATCTGCATCAGCTGCTTTATATCTGTAAAATTAATTGCATGTTTTTGTTTCATCATTATGCTCCCACCTCAAACCGGCCATGTTCCAGTGACTGCTGTTCCCGGTATAGGGCCGCATAATTCCCTTCCCGATCAAGCAGCGATTGATGGCTTCCGGTTTCTATTACGCATCCGTTGTCCATCAATACGATTTCATCGCTGTTCACCAGATTTTCCAGACGATGTGTAATGACGATCACGGTCTTTCCGCTCGCCTTCAATTGTTCGATGATCTGGAAAATATCCTTTTCACTCTTCTTGTCAATATTGGCTGTCGCTTCATCAAATATCATCACCTCTGGATTTTTCAGAAGCATGCGGGCAATCGCCAGCTTTTGACGCTGCCCGCTTGATAGATTCAGCCCGCCGCTTATGACCGGAGCATATACATCTCCGCATAATTCCGAAAGCCTTACAAATTTAAGCATGTCAACAGCTTCTTTTTCGGTAAGGGCCTCTTTTGCCAATTGCAGATTCGAAAACACAGTTCCTTCAAATAAATGAGGCGTGTTGTTTACACTTCCGATCAGCTGCTGGACAGCACGTGCCGGAACATCGCCGAATGATACATTCCCGATGGCAATTTCACCTTCGGAAGGGTCTATGAACCGCTGCAGAAGATGGCTTATTGTTGTCTTGCCGGAACCTGATTCACCTGCAATGCCCGTGAACTTGCCTTTACCGAATGCCAGATCAACCTGTTTTAACACTGTTTTTGGTTCATCGTAGGCAAAGGAGACATTACGCAGCACCAAATCGCCATCCAGCCCAGCATGAGTTTGTCCAGCTTCTTTCTCAACATCTGCTTCAAGCACTCCTGACAGCAGCTTAACGGCGCTTACTCCGTTCAGACCAACATGAAAGTACGAACCAAGCAAGCGGAGCGGCACGAAAAACTCGATCGATAATAATGCAAAGCAAATAAACCCGAAGAACGACAAGTGCCCTTCAACAAATGATAGAATCGACATAACAATCCCTGCCGCCGTGCCACCATAAGCGACAAAATCCATGATCGTGATCGATTGCAATTGCATTCTCAATACCCGCATCGTCATGACACGAAATTCTTCCGACTCTTCATTCATCAAAGAATGAAAAGCACGGTCGCCATTATAAAGCTTCAGGACGTGAAGGCCCTGTACTCCTTCAACAAAGCGTTTTCCGACATTCAAGTATTTATTCCAATACGTATGGAAGATCCGTTTTCCGATTTTCACAGCCGAAACAATCGAAACAGGAATCAAAAATACGGAAATTAATAGAATAAGCGCAATTTTCCAATTGATTGTAAGCAAGGCCAAGAACAGAATAAGCGGTGCCAACAGACTGTAAAACAACTGCGGCAAATAGCGGCTGAAGTAGGATTCGATGTTTTCGATCCCCTCTACACTCAGCTGGCTGATTTTGCTTACTTCCAGTTTTGTGATCTGTTTCGGTGTGAAGCTGAGGAGCTTCTCGAACAATTCTCGCCTTAATTTATATTTCAATTCATGGCTAGTATAATGTGTAAGCTTCGTAGAATAATAATGGCAGCAACCTTTTACAAGCAAAAGAATGGCTGCTCCAGCAATCAATCCGCCAGTTATATCCACATCCTGGCCAATAAGCATCTTATGGAATAAATCAGCAATGCTGAAAGCGATCGCTATATTAGCCAATAAGTTGATCACTTGAAGAACAGTAATCCAAACTAATATTTTGCTGATATCATACCTTTTCACATACTGAATCATCTCTTTTTGAATCATGCGGGTGTTTCTCCTTGTCTGATAGTAGGGATTCTGATCATAACTATCAGTTTCACCAATGCGACGGTCAGAAGTACCATCCTGACGTGAGGGTGGTCAATAAGGACTCCGCTTATGAGCAGCAATGCGTATACG
>CAKQBC010000181.1 GCA_934215995.1 uncultured Bacillus sp.
GAACTGCCGCTGCTAGGCTTAGTGACAGTGGAACTGGACGAACTGCCGTTGCTAGGCTTAGTCACAGTAGAACTGGACGAACTGCCGTTGCTAGGCTTAGTGACAGTGGAACTGGACGAACTGTCAGTGCTCGGCTTAGTGGCAGCAGAACCGGACGAACTGCCGTTGCTCGGCTTAGTGACAGCGGAACTGGACGAACTGTCAGTGCTCGGCTTAGTGACAGCGGAACTGGACGAACTGTCAGTGCTCGGCTTGGTGACAGTGGAACTGGACGAACTGTCAGTGCTCGGCTTAGTGACAGCGGAACTGGACGAACTGCCGTTGCTCGGCTTAGTCACAGTCGATCCGGAAGTGCTTTCAGAATCTTGAGTGCCATCGCCAGACTCATCGGGCTGGACCGGATTAGGCGTTTCCGCATTCTCCGCAGATGCATCCCCGGTTTCGCCAGAAATAGAATCAGAGCTTCCATTTGTTCCGGCATTCGGCGAAACGCCAACATTGCTGTCGGTAGAGGAAGCGGCCGAATCCTTTTCGGCAGTCGATTCCGTGTTTACTGTTTCATCAGAACTTGCTGAACCGTTTTCCACTGGTGATGGCGAACTTTCTGCACTTGGTTGCTCAGCTTGCTGTACAGTGCCTGTTGCTGGTTCTGCAGGGGCTTCCGCAACTGTAGCTTCATATTTACTTTCACCGGTTTTTGCAGTGTCCTTTTCCGTAGTGCTTGTCCCTGTTTCAGAAGACTTGACAGGAGTTCCTGAAAGATTGATCATTTGGCCGACTGTAAGAAAATTCTTGTTTTTTATTTCCGGGTTAATGGATAATAAATAGTTTACAGTAAGACCATGATCTTTTGCGATTTTGTACAAGGAATCTCCGTATTGCACTACGTAGCTGGCAGGGTTCTGTTCTTCTTTATCTGCAGAAGGCTGGATATGAGAAGAACTGTCAGTCGCATATCGGATTGTGTCTCCGATGTAAATCAGGTTGGCATCGACGATTTCCTTATTAAGCTTGAGCAATTCCGCTATCGTTGTCCCATATTTCTCTGCAATTTCAGATAATGTATCGCCTTTTACAACATGGTGGGTATGCTCCTCGTCGATCTTCAAAACCTGCCCTGGCTGGATTGTGGTATCGGTGAGATTATTATTCACCATAATCTTATCCACAGTCGTCTTATACTTCTTTGAAAGATTGGTCAGATTATCTCCTTTCTTGACGGTATAAGCGGAAGTCAATGCAGGTTGTGCAGCCAGGAAAGCGCTTAATACCGTACCGGTTAGTAACATTGCCTTTTTCATATTTTTCCCCCCTTATAAAAGTCTACAAAATAATTATATTATTTTAAAAAAATAATATCTAGGAATATACTAGAAGTGAATTTAGTTATCTATCTGGTTTTTTTAGGATAAATTGTTGTAAGGTGGATTGTGTTTTGTTTTATCAGAAAAGCGTTGAGGTATGATACGTGTGGAGGGATTAGAGTAATTAAGAAAGCGGGTTGCCATCGTGGCAGCCCGCTTTCTTCTATAGAAGCCTGACGGCCTTTTCAAGACGCGGAGCCCAATAATGCCGATCGACATTCGCATAGGATATCCCTTTTGAGGAAGAGGCATGAATCATTCGGCCTCCGCCAGCGTAGATGCCGACATGGTTGATCGTTCCGTCGAAATCAGTGTCGAAAAAGACGAGGTCCCCTTTCTGCAGGCTGGATAGGGAGACGGAAACACCTGCATTTGCCTGTGATGATGAAGTGCGTGGCAAAGTGACGCCTGCCTGCTTAAAAACGGTGTAAGTAAACGAGGAGCAATCAAAAGAACTATGTGTCGACGTGCTCGATCCATATTTATAGGAGACGCCAAGATATTTATTGGCTATTGCGATCAATTGGTCAGCTGATGTTGATTGTCCGCTTTTAGAAGCATTCTGGACAGGAGATTTTGTTTTCACGGGGGATGCGGGCTTGGCTGCCGGAGTGCCGGTTATGTGGATTTTCTGTCCGACTTTGATGAGATTGGGGTTACGGATGGATGGGTTGAGCTTAAGGATCGCTTTGACGGTTGTTTTATATCGTTTTGCAATTTTCGAAAGCGTGTCTCCTTTTGCGGTGATGTGGATGATTTTTGCCTCTTTGCGGACGGTTTCACTGGCGATTTGAACATTTGGCACAATCCTGATTGTATCGTGTGTCCCCTTTTTTTGCGGACTTCTTAGCGTTTCATATTGTTCAGCGGTCAAGGATACCGCCAATGCCGATTGGGTCGTCAGGAAAGCACTGAAAACAGTACTTGTCAGTAACACTGATTTTTTCATGTATGTTCCTCCTGTTGTTTGATGTAGAAAGTATATTCGTTCAGAAACCAGTTACGTAATAAAAAGGCGTGACAATTATTACGGCGATGTTACATAGAGGCTTTTAAATAAGCTGCTGCGCGGATGGAGGAAAAAAGCATGCATAATTTCGGGATAATATAAAAAAATAATCCTATATATGGAAGGAGGTATGAGGATTGAAAAAGATCATGACTGCCACAATTTTGGCTGTGCTTCTGCTCGCTGAAGGTGCAACGTTTGCGTTCGCTGAAGATAGCAAAGATACCGGCCAGAAACAAGTGGCACCCTTAACAGAAGAACAAATTGCTGAAGTGAAGGAAATACATGAATCAATTCTTGCACAGAAAAAGATGCTCATCAAAAAGTACGTGGAGTATGGAAAGCTTACCGAAGAACAGGGTGAGAAAATCACGGAACGATTCGACCGCCATTATAAGATGATGGAGGAAAATGGATTTCAGATGCCTAAAATGAGCCGTTTTCCACATCATAACCAAAAACAATTGGACGAGGAATAGCGGATCAACCTGACCGGTTATATGACGGTTCTCTTGACCATATGGTATTGCTTTGAGGATGCCGGCCCGTATGTTGCCGGCATTCTCTTTGTATGGCAGGAGGCGGGTGTAAAATCCGGCATGTTTCAACCGATACATAGATGTGAAGACAAATTTCGGATGAGTGAAAATTCAGGAGAAAGCTACGGCAGGGAATTGGCGTGCGCCGGCCTCTCAACAATGGCGTTTAATTGAGCCTTTATAAAAGAAGTATTGATAGGATAAATGGTTCATATTCTAATGAAAAAAGCATATATGCCAAAATAGGCAAGTGGGATTTATTACTTATTTTACAGGAAAGTTACAAAATACTGTTGATTGTTGGAGGGAAATACTCCATAACTGTATATAAATGAATATTTTTCAGGAATTGAGTTGAATATGTATCAAAGGCAAGCCGGTTGCGGGCCGACTGAAATTTTTCAAAAGCAGAGGTGTATCGTATCATGAGCTCATCGCTATCAGCCTTATATTATGAGTTGAGAGTGAAGGAGGAACAGCTTAACAGATTGATTGTCTGTGAGGGGGAGCTGAGACAGTCCCATTCCGATTTCAAGAATAACCAGCATTTATGCATGGAGCCGGAACTGGCCTCCAATACCTGGTTCGGTACATTGGCAAACGAGTTCGACCAGATCAGGGAAAATTCCATATTAGCCAGTTATGAGGAAATCGTAGGCAGCCAGTTCAGTTCTATTTTTGCTGCATTATCAGCCAAGATAGCCGAGATAAAAGCAGAAATTCAAAGACTGAAGGCCGAAATCGCGGCATTGGAAGCTGCGCTGGCAGCAGAGGCGGCAAGGACTTCCGCTTCGGGGGCAGTGCCTTCAAGATTCTAGGCGGCAGCCGAGAGGGAGCAAAAAATATGAGTACTGAAATAAAGATCGAATATGATGAAGTGAGCCGGGCATTAAGCAAACTTCAGTCTTCCGCATTTTCAATCGATGCGTCCGCCCTGAAGAATGTGAATATGGAAGGCCAGAGTGTTCTTGAAATCTCTTCGAAGATAGTGAATCTGAACCAATCGCTTCAGGAGGTCCTGACGGCTTATAAAGATTTGCTGGCAGGAAATGTTGCATCAACAAACAGATCGGTTGAAACAATGAAGGAAGTGGAACGGCAAATTTCAGTGTTTGGGGACTAGGCTGTCCTTGGCGCTAATATAGAATGGGACCTGTTAAGGGTTGGGATGGGCTATCATTGATGGCTCTTTTTTCTTTATTATGCATAAATTGTAATGGTATCCTTGGGAAGAGACACTTCTCTGGGAGGATGGCTAAAATGACGAAAAAACCGAAAGTGATTGCTTACTCTGGATTGGTTCAGCCAGCGCTGGACTACATATCCGAATCATGTGAATTGATTGCCTTTCCGAAGCTGGATGAGGAAACATACCCCCGCTTCCTTCAGGAATTGGAGGATGCGGAAGGCCTGGTTGGCTTTGGCTTAAAGGTGGACGAAGAGCTGCTTGCCAAGGCTCCGAAACTGAAGGTTGTCAGCAATTTTTCAGTCGGGTACGACAATCTGGAGCTGCCCGTACTGACTAAGCATAAAGTGATGGCAACGAATACGCCTGAAGTGCTTAACGATACAGTGGCGGACTTGATGTTCGGGCTCATGCTTGCCGTCGGTCGAAGGATTGCAGAAATGGATCAGTATGTTAAGACAGGGCAATGGGAGCGGAACGTCACAACCGATCAATATAGCACAGATATCCATCATAAGACCCTCGGGATCATCGGAATGGGGGAGATTGGGTCGCAGATTGCCAAAAGGGCCAGCCTCGGTTTCGATATGAATGTCCTATATCATAATCGTTCCCGTAATGAGGGAGCGGAAAGATTGTATCAAGCGCAATATTGCGAGCTGGATGAACTACTGGGGCAATCTGATTTCGTCTGCCTTATGACACCTTTAACCAAGCAGACTGAAAAGATGATGGGGGAAAGGGAATTCAGCTTGATGAAGAAAACGGCGATTTTCGTCAATGGCTCCCGCGGCAGGACTGTCGATGAAGCGGCTTTGATCTCTGCGCTGCAGCAAGGTGAAATCCTTGGTGCTGGCCTGGATGTTTTTGAAGTTGAGCCTGTTTCCAGGGATAACCCGCTGCTAAGTATGAAAAATGTGATAACTCTCCCTCATATCGGTTCGGCTACGAATGAAACAAGAATGAAAATGGCGATGCTGGCAGCCGAAAATGTGGTGCAGGGTGTAACTGGACAGGTACCTTCCTGTTTGCTGAATAAAGAAGCGCTAGAGAGATAACGAAAGAATTAAGTCTTATAGAATAGGCATATGGCCTGTCGAACAGCCTGCCTTATCTCCTCCTTGCACGGAGAGGCAGGTCATCCTGTTCGGCGCTATGGCTGATTAAGGCTGCTGCTGTGATGCTGTAGCTTTGCCGATTTTCCGCTAACCGAAAACGCTTGAAGCAATCAAGCGTTTTTTTATGTGCGCCCTGCATGGGTGAAAACTTGGTGGTGAAAGTCCACTACAGGCTTGGCAGTAGGAACTGTTAGCGAAAGGCAAGGTGGCTATCGTGAGG
>CAKQBC010000182.1 GCA_934215995.1 uncultured Bacillus sp.
GGCTCAAAGCCAGGAATAAATTTTGAAAAAATATCTAAACCTTTTAAATTTTGTTGACATTCCTGATATATCTCGTTTAGAATGAGGATGTCAAATGAAATTGATAATCGTTTTCAATTATGAATTACCTACATAGGGGGAGTATCAAGGATGAAGAAGTGGAAAGCTTTAACTGCAATGGCAGCGTTAACTTTAGTGTTAACAGCTTGTAACTCAGGCGAGGAGTCAACATCAGGAGAATCTTCTGAAGCAAAAACAGAAGAAAAGGGGAATGCTGAAAGCTCAAAATTCCCAATGACAGTATCTTCTTTGACTGAATCTCGTGAAGACGAAGAAAAAGGGACAACAATTACATTCGAGGATGTAAAATTAGATAAAATGCCGGAACGCATTGTCACATTGGACTACGGCTTCCTTGATACACTTGACGCATTAGGCGTTGAAGGAATCGTTGGCGTAGCTGCAGGCGGCGGCAAAGGAAATATGCCGGCACACCTGAAAGAAAAATATGTGAATGGCGATGTAAAAGATGTTGGTACATTGAAGCAAATCGATTTTGAAGCAGTAGCAGCTGCTGAGCCGGATGTCATTTTCATCTCTGGCCGTCAAACACCATTCTATGAAGAATTAAAAGAAATCACGCCTAACGTAGTTTTCATCGGATCAGACAACGAGAACTACATTGATGCAGTATATGAAACAGTTGACTTGGCAGCTGAAATCTTCGGCAAAGAAGACAAAGCGGAAGAATTGAAAGCTTCCCTGCAAGAAAAAGTAGATGCAGTGAACGAAAAAGCAGCTGGATATGAGAATGCATTGGTTGCTATGTACAATGACAAAAAAATCTCAGGATTCGATAATGGTGAAGATTCCCGTTTCGCATATGTATACAATGACTTTGGATTCAAACCTGCGACTACGGACATTGAAGCATCTTCCCACGGCTCTGACTTCTCGTATGAGTCAATCCTTTCTGTTGACCCAGAAGTATTGCTGATCATCGACCGTACAGCTTCTGATGTAGAAACAATCAAAGCTGACATCGAGAATGACATCATTAAACAAACAAGTGCATACAAAGAAGGCAAAATCGTTTACCTTGACGGGGTTAACTGGTACTTCTCAAGCAACGGTGTTACAACTGAAGCAGAGAAACTGGATGAAATCCTTGAAGAACTAAAATAAGATCTGTTAAGCAGGAGCATGTCTCAAGTGGGGCATGCTCTTTCTATAAAGGGGAGATACGTATGTTCGTTCAAATCCGTAAGTGGACAGTGACAGAAGGCAATTCAGATAAAATACTGGAACGCTTCAAAAAGAAGCCGGATCAGGGACCGTCCTTAATCGAACAGCGCGAAGGCTTCATCGGCCGTGAGCTATTGGTGAAAAAGACAACACGCGGTGATGAGGAAGTTGTCATGATCATCCGCTGGGAATCTGAAGCTGCATGGAAAGCTTGGGAAAAGAGCCCTGAGCATATTGCGGGCCATAAAGCGAAGATTAAGGAGCATGGCGGAAAGCCTCCTAAGCCTGAGTATGTGATCAACATGGAGCATGGAAACTATTATGTTGTTGAATAAATGATTGTCATACGCCCTTAGCAACAGGGCGTTTTTTAATTCATTGGGAGCCATTCCCCATACCCTCATTTTCCTCCTTCGGTTCCTTCCGCTTTGAGTTTCAATGATAAACAGTCCTATCGCATCATTTTTATACACTCAAAATGTATTTACTTTCCATTTCTTATATGGTAAATTTTATCTAATGTTATATATTCAACGTTGAGTAAATAAAATTGAGTAAAGGGTGGGAAGCTAATGGCTAAAGAGTTGATGATAGCGACAGGGCTTAAGAAACGGTATAAATCCAGAGAAGTAGTGAAGGGGATATCAGTAACCGTCTTTGAGAAGGAAATATTGGCTGTGATCGGACCCAATGGAGCCGGTAAATCAACGGCAATGGAAATCATCTTGGGGATAAGGAAGCAGGATGAAGGAACAGTAACGTACTGGACAGAGGATTATAAGAAGAGGGTTGGTGTCCAGCTTCAGGCTACATCCTTTTTTCAAGGGCTCTCCACTTTGGAGAATCTGCAGCTATTCGCCGCCTTTTATGGACGGAAGCTTACCTTGGGGGAGGGTCTTCAAATACTGCGGTTGTGCGGGCTTTCTGAAGCAAGGAAAACAGAAGCGTCCAGGCTTTCAGGAGGGCAGCAGAAACGGTTGGCTATTGCGATTGCAATGGTCCATAATCCTGATGCAGTTTTTCTCGATGAGCCGACAGCTGCTCTTGATCCGCAATCAAGAAGGGATATACACCAATTGATCCGGGATTTGCATGAAAGCGGAAAGACGATCGTTTTTACATCGCACGATATGGGAGAAGTGGCGAAGCTATCGGAAAGAGTGATCATGATTGAAGAAGGAAGAGTATTAATTGAAGGGCCTGTGCAGGATCTGTGCGATTCCCATTCTGCCGGCAGCCTGGAGGAAGTATACTTGCAGCTGGTGAGGGGAGAGAAGCAAAGTGGTTGTATTTAAAATGATGCTGGCAGCTTCCTTAAAGGATAAGATTACTTTATTCTATTCACTCTTATTGCCGCTCGGATTATTGGCCGGACTGGGCCTGTATTTTGATGACCCTGCATATGCTCCGAGGCTTTTGACAGGCGTGATTGTATTGAGTGCGATGTTCTGGTGTGTTTCCGGGATTGCCTTTCAGGTACATTGGCAGCGGAGCAGGGGAGTGTTCATGCTTTTGAAGCTCACACCATACCCGATGCTCGGCTTTGTTGCCCAAATGACGGCTGCCAGGTCCTTTTTAGGGATTCTTATTAACCTATTCGTCCTGGCTGTGGGCGTATTGCTGTTTAATATTGAAGTGTCTGCAGGGGGAATCTTCTATATGGTTTGCTTTATGGCCGCAGGGGCACTTTGCTTCGCCAGCCTTGGATATTTGATATCCAATTTTGCCGGCAATGAAGGCCAAATCAACCTGATTTCCAATCTGTTATTCATTCCGATGGTTTTCGGTTCCGAAGCTTTTTATTCATTAGAACATGCCCCGGTGTGGGTTGTGAAAGTGGGAGAGGTCCTGCCGCTCTCCCACTTTGTAGAAGGCTTGCATAGTGCCCAGGGACTCTCCGGCGAATTCCTTGTCCTGCCTTTTATGATTCTGCTGCTTTATACATTGCTGCTCCTTATCGCAGCCGCACTGACGTTCAAGCATGATACCGCAGGCTGAAATAGACAGTACACACGGAATATGGTAAAATTTGACCTACAATATTAGTCAAATTTGGATATCTAAAATTGAAGGTGAGAAACATGGTTCGTCTTATACTGCTTGGCATGCTGAAAATCCGGCCTTTATCGGGCTATGAAATTCAGCAGGTGCTGCAGACAAGCCAAACGGATGTCTGGGCAGGCGTCCTGCCGGGGTCGATTTATCATGCGTTGAAGAAGATGGATAAAGAGGGTCTTGTGGAAGTGGATTCGCTTGAAAAAACAGGGCACCGGATAAAGGCAATCTATAAGATTACAGAAAAAGGGCTTACGGAATTCAAAAGGCTGGTAAAGGATAACCTCCGGGAAAAATCGATCGTCTTGCCTGGCCAGTTATATGCCGCTGTGTCATTCTTATCGGAATTGTCCCCAGAAGAGAGCATCGAAGCATTATCCGAACAAAGGGCATTGCTTGAAGAAGAACTGGAAAGCTTGCGTAAAGGCCTTAAGACAAAAGAGCAGTATGTGGAAGTGAAGGGAATTGCGCATCTCCACTTTGAAAACATGTTTGCCCATTATGAACTGCAGATCCGTTTTATTGACAAGGTCATCGATCATATAAAGGAAAACGGAACAGGGCAGCCGGCTGCAGCAGATGATGGTTTTGAGGATTTTTTTAAATGAATCTATCGAAAAAAAGCTTGGGGAGTTTGAAGTGTACCCTTTGTAAAGGACATTTTAAAAAAGCCTAGGCAACTTGTTGAAGCTGCTGTCTGTATTTTGCAGGCGGCAGCTTTTTTAGATTCCATTGCCCTCTATGATGATTGTAATACGTCATGTAACTCTTGATTTCGCGTTTTACTTCTTCTAATGTTTCGCAATTTTTTATATTTGTTTCATCTTTAAAATGGCCAAAGAATGATTCCTGCGGTGCATTATCCCAACAGTTACCTCGGCGTGACATGGACTGCCCCAAACCCATTTTCTTCACAAATGCCTGGTAAGTCGGGCTTGTATAATGGAATCCTTGATCCGAATGGATAAAGGCATCTTCTGCTAAGTGCCGATGTTTTCTTAACTTCTTGAGCGTATTAAGGGCAATATCCAATGATGAAGAGTCCGAAACTTCATAGGCTAGAATTTCGTTCGTTTCCGCGTCCTTAATCGTTGATAAATAAGCACGTTTGCCGTTTCGATACGTCAAATACGTGATGTCTGTCAGTAACACTTTTCCTGCCACGCCCTGCTTGAAGTTGCGCTTTAATTCGTTTTGACATGTACGGTGTTCCTTCGTTGCCTTCGCCATGCGCCTTGCCGGATTTGCTTTACGGATTGGACAAATAATATCAAACTTCTTCATAATGCGGCGAATCCGTTTTAGGTTATACGTAATGCCATATTGGTTTTGAAGGGTCATTTTAATTTGGCGCGCTCCTTTTTTACGTCCACGGAAATGATATGCCCTCAAAATAATCGCTTTTACCACTTCATCTGCCTCATCCTGGCTAGCACGGCTTCGCGCCGATTGTTCATCAAAATAATTGTAATAACCTGAACGGGAAACGCCCATCAGTTTACATAAATAGCTCACCATGCGCTTCAATTGATACTTTTCAATCGTTTCATGGATAAGTTCAAATTTTAGTTTCGTTTCGATTTTGATTTCCTGTTCAACATCTGCCTTTCTAGTAAATCTAGCTTTTTTAATAACTCGTTCTCCGCTCGTAATAATTGATTTTTTGCCTCCAGGCGGGCAATCTTCTCTTCCAACGTCAATTCACGGCCAAAAGACCGCCCGGAATTCGTCTTCCGTGTATCTTGTAGACCTTCTACACCTGATTTACGGTAGGCGGCTCGCCAGCGTTTACCGGCTGTCTTAATTCGATCGATACCAATTAAATCCTCACTTAACCCTGCTTCCTCAAATATTTCTCTTGGCAGCTTTCCGTTTTCATTTTCCGAGATAAAATGACGTTTGAATTCATCTGTATAAGTGATCGTCTTATCGCTGACTGATTTCACATAGTGATTCTCTTTAAGTAATGCCTGTTCTTTTTTTGTTAATAATCTTTTAGTCATGTTCGTCCGCTCCAACGTCTTTTTTCTTAGTATAAATAAAAATACCCTATAAGGAGGACTTTTTTCAAAGTGTCCATCTTATAGGGTACATTTTAGTTTA